>CALLKF010000145.1 GCA_938008535.1 uncultured Saprospirales bacterium
TAAATTTACAAAAAGTATGAAATCGTGTGATTTAAGTATGGACAGCTTGAGTATTGAAAATTATTGTAGGGTTTATTTTTTAAATGACAGTTCAAATGATTTGCTGACAATGAATCATCAGAGCCTTACTCTGGTTTCTATAAATGGAGCTAGTATCAATACGCTATACAAAACATCAAACCAGTTAACAGGAAAATTTGGATTAGTATTAAACAACAGGAATATTAGTGCTATCGGTGATTCTTCATTACTTGGACAACGCTGTATCTATATTAGATCGTCCGATATAGATAATTGTGTATATACATGTGAAAAAAATAAACCATATATAAGTGGTTTCAGTTTACGAACTACTTTTCAAAACAATCAGTCGTTTTTGCCAATTCGCATTCGTTAGTTAAAATATTTTTCTTTTTTTTTAAAGTTCAGACAAAAGTCTGAACTTTTTTTTATTTTTATTGAGATAGATCAATTTTGACAATTTTTTCAGATTTTTTCAACTTTGCTATTGTTTTTGGTGAAAAACCAATTATTTAACATTAAAATCACTTTTTCTGTTTAAGAAATTTTAACATTTTCGTTTTTTTCCGTATATTTATCACTTGACTAAGCTATTCTAAAAAGAACTTGCAAGAATTTTTTATTTAGGGTTTTTTATTTTTTAGGGTTTTAAAGGGTTTAGTATGAAAAAAAATTGCCTGTTATGCATTACAGCATTTCTATTTTTTAGTTTAGCATTAAAAGCACAATTACCATACATCAAGCCTTGTTATGGTATTAGTGCAGGTTCCGATTCTTCTTTTTGTAGCACTACATGTAAAAACATTTCAAGAGTAGCCGTTCCACAGTACGATAATAAAGCTACCAATACCTATCAGGTATTAACCATGACTTTACCATCACCTATGTACAACAACACAGGTACAAACGTTATAGTAAATCAGGATGATGTTTGGAGCGGCGTGGTGAACATGGGTTTTAACTTTTGTTATTTTGGAAATACCTACAATAGATTTGTAATTGGTGCCAATGGCTTAATTTCATTTAATACTGCTTATGCTGGTGCTTATTGTTCTTGGTCATACACTGGCGGAATTCCTGATGCAGCCAAACCAATCAACTCAATTATGGGTGTTTATACAGATATTGACCCAAGTGTTGGTTATAATGCAAACAGAATAAACTGGTATATTGAAGGTTCGGCACCTTGTAGAAGAGCTGTAATTAATTTTTATAGAGTACCAATGTTTAGTTCAAGTTGTAATAATCAACTACTAACATCTCAAATTGTTTTGCATGAAGCATATAATATCATTGATGTAATTGTAGTAAACAAACCAGTTTGTTCTGGTTGGAATGGTGGTCGCGGTATTATTGGTATTCAAAATGTAAACGGAACTTCTGCATTTGCTCCAGCAGGTCAAAATCCATCCACTTCTAATCTAACAAATACTTGTTATCGTTTTCTACCAAATGGTGCATTATTGCAATCTATCAATTGGACAGAAGGTGCAACTGTTGTTTCCAATACTGCAACATTGCCTGCTAATCTTTGTCCTGGAACAACCAGAACATTTACAGCAAACTTAGTAAACAACAGATGCGATGGAACGACTGTAGTTGTAAGTGATGATGTTACTTTTTCAGTTAATAATGGTGGAGCAAATGCCGGTGCAGATCAATCTTTAAGTTGTATTGCACCAAATATTACTATTGGAACTCCAAGCCAAGCAAACACCACTTATGCGTGGTCGCCAGCATCTGGTTTAAGCAATGCTGCAATTGCACAACCTACTACTAACACACCAAACACCTATATAGTAACTGCAACCAATACTTTAACTGGCTGCACTGGGAAAGATACCGTAATTGTTTCACCATTAACTAATCCAATTGCAAATGCTGGTACTGATAGCGTTCTAACTTGTTCGCGTCCAAGTGTTTTAATTGGAACACCAGCCATTGCAGGCCATACCTACTCATGGTCTCCAGCTGCTGGTTTAAGCAATCCAAATATTGCGCAACCTACTGCATCAACTCCAAATACATATAGTCTAACCATTACAAATACTGCTTCTGGCTGCACTGGAACAGATGCAGTAAATATTTCATTAGACAATACTGCACCAACTGCAAATGCAGGAACAGATAAAACATTAACTTGTACAAATACATCCTTTCAAATTGGAACTGCTGCTATTGCAGGAAATACGTATTCTTGGTCTCCAGCTATTGGTTTAGATAATGCAAATATCGCACAACCTATTGCATCTGCACCTGGTATTTATACATTAACCGTAACAAAAACGTCTAATGGTTGCACGGCAACAGATGCTGTAACTATTGCACAAGATATTTCTGCACCGACTGCAAACGCTGGTGCTGACAAATTATTGACTTGTACCAATACTTCTTATTTAATTGGAACAGCAGCAATTGCTGGAAATACCTATTCATGGTCACCAAGTTCTGGCTTATCGAATAATTCTATTGCTCAACCAACTGTTTCATCAGCTGGTTTATATACTTTAACAGTAACAAAAACTGCAAACGGTTGCACGGCAACTGATGATGTAGATATTTCACAAGATATATCAACACCGTTAGCAGATGCTGGTGCTAATGTAACTTTATCTTGTACAAATCCATCTTTACAAATAGGTACACTAGCGATTGCTGGAAATACATATTCTTGGTCGCCTTCTATTGGTTTATCTAATCCAAATATTGCACAACCAAATGCGACCAAAACAGGAAACTATACGTTAACTGTTACTCAAACTTCAAATGGTTGCACTTCTACAGATGCTGTAAATGTTACGATTGACAGCGTTAGACCAGTTGCAAATGCTGGTCTAAACAAATTAATTACTTGTACAAACACAACACATATAATTGGTTCAACAGCATTTGTTGGCAACACTTATTCTTGGTCGCCTGCTTTTGGTTTAGATAACGACACTATTGCACAACCAACAGCATCAACTACAGGAACTTATACTTTAACTGTTACAAATACTGCAAATGGTTGCACCAATACAGATGCTACTACTATTTCTGTTGATACTACAAGACCTGCAGCAAATGCTGGTGCTGATAAAATTATCACTTGTTCAAATCCTACTCATGTGATTGGTACTGCTGCAGTTGCTGGAAACACGTATACTTGGACACCAAGTTTTGGATTGTCAAATGCATCCATTGCACAACCAACAGCAAACTCAATTGGTGTTTACACTTTAACCGTTACTAAAACAGCTAATGGTTGCACATCAACAAATGATGTTACTATAACAGTTGATACAACTCGACCAAGTGCAAATGCTGGTGTAGATAAAATAATTACTTGTACAAATCCTACACATGTAATTGGAACTGTTGCAACGGCTGGAAATTCATATTCTTGGACACCAAGTGTTGGTTTATCAAATGCTTCGATTGCACAACCTACTGCAAATACTACAGCTAATTATGTATTAACCGTGACAAAAAATGTGAATGGTTGCACTTCTACAGATGCTATTTTAGTTACTGTTGATACTACAAGACCTGCTGCAAACGCTGGTTCAAATGTTACCTTATCTTGTTCCAATCCAACTTTACAAATCGGATCAGCTGCAACTGCTGGAAATTCATATGCTTGGTCACCAGCACTTGGATTAGATAATGCTGCAATTGCACAACCTACTGCAAACACAACTGGCATTTATACTTTAACCGTAACAAAATTAGTGAATGGTTGTACTTCTATGGATGCAGTTACTGTTGCTATTGATACTACAAAACCAATTGCAAATGCTGGAGCAAATGTTACCTTAACTTGTACGAATCCAACCTTACAAATTGGAACTGCTGCTATTGCTGGAAATACTTATGCTTGGTTACCTTCATTTGGTTTATCAAATGCAAGTATTGCACAACCAATTGCTAACACAACAGGAATTTATACTTTAACAGTAACAAAATTAGCAAACGGTTGTACTTCAATAGATGCTGTCACGGTTGCTGTTGACACTACTCGACCTGGCGCAAATGCTGGTTTGGATAAAATTATTACTTGTGCAAGTCCAACGCATATTATTGGTTTTGCATCTGGAGCTGGAAGCACTTATGCTTGGTCACCTGCAATTGGTTTATCAAATGCAACTATCGCACAACCTACAGTTAGCACAACTGGAAATTACACAATAACTGTTACTAAAACTGCAAATGGTTGTACTTCTACTGATGCTGTTTTAGTTTCTGTTGACACGACAAGATCTGTTGCAAATGCTGGTTCAAATATTACATTAACTTGTGCTAATCCAACATTACAAATTGGAACAGCAGCTATTGCTGGCGCTTCATATTCTTGGTCTCCTGCACTTGGTTTATCAAATGCATCCATTGCACAACCTATTGCCAATACAAATGGTATTTATACTTTAAAAGTTACAAAACTAGTGAATGGTTGTACTTCAATGGATGCGGTTACGGTTGCAGTTGATACAACAAAACCAACTGCGAATGCTGGTGCAAATGTTACTCTGACTTGTACAAATCCTACCTTACAAATTGGAACAGCTGCTATTGCTGGAAATACTTATTCTTGGGCACCAGTACTTGGCTTGTCAAATGCAGCCATTGCACAACCTATTGCAAACACGACTGGTACATATAATTTAACTGTTACTAAAACTGCAAATGGTTGCACTTCAACTGATGTAGTTACGGTTGCGGTTGATACAACAAGACCAACTGCAAATGCTGGTGCTGATAAAATTATTACTTGTTCAAATCCAACTCATGTAATTGGCACAACCGCTATCTCAGGAAATACTTACGTTTGGTCGCCAGCAAGCGGTTTAAGTGCTACAACTATTGCGCAACCAACCGCAAATTTTACAGGAACCTATTCACTTACTGTTACTAAAACTGCAAATGGCTGTACTTCTACAGATAAAGTAAATGTTACAGTTGATACTACTATTTTTATTGCAAATGCTGGTTTAGATAAAATTATTACTTGTGCAAATCCGACACATGTAATTGGAACTGCTGCAGTTGCTGGTGCTTTATATTCTTGGTCGCCATCAACTGGTTTATCAAATGCAACTATTGCTCAACCTGCTGCAAACAACACTGGTAATTATATTTTAACCGTAACTAAAAATTCAAATGGTTGTACTTCTACAGATGCTGTTGTAGTTTCTGTTGACACAACTCGACCTGCTGCAAATGCTGGTGCTGATAAAATTATTACTTGCTCAAATCCAACACATGTACTTGGCACAACGGCTGTTGCTGGAAATTCATATTCGTGGTCGCCAGGTATTGGTTTAGACAATGCAGCAATTGCACAACCTACAGTAAATACAACTGGTAATTATACTTTAACTGTAACTAAATTAGTGAATGGTTGCACATCAACAAATGATGTTAACGTTACGGTTGATACGACAAAATCAACGGCAAATGCTGGTACAAATGTTACATTGACTTGTACAAATCCAACTTTACAAATTGGAACAACTGCGATTGCTGGAAATACATATTCTTGGTCGCCAGCACTTGGCTTATCAAATGCTGCGATTGCACAACCGATGGCAAATACGACTGGTACTTATACTTTAACTGTAACAAAATTACCAAACGGTTGTACTTCAACTGACGCAATTACAGTTACTATTGACACTACCAAATTTACAGCAAATGCTGGTGCTGATAAAATTATTACTTGTTCAAATCCAACACATATAATTGGAACGGCTGCTGTTGCAGGTGCTTCGTATTCTTGGTCGCCATCAACTGGTTTAGATAATGCATCGATTGCTCAACCAACTGCAAATACAACTGGTAATTATACATTGACAGTTACTAAATTAGCAAATGGTTGTACCACTCAAGATGCAGTATTAGTTACAGTTGACACAACAAGAGCTATTGCAAATGCTGGTTCTAATGTTACATTGACTTGTACCAATCCAACTTTACAAATTGGTTCAGTTGCTGTTGCAGGAAATTCATATTCGTGGTCACCAGCACTTGGATTAGATAATGCATCGATTGCTCAACCAACTGCAAACACAACTGGTAATTATACATTAACCGTAACAAAATTAGTAAATGGTTGTACTATAACTGATGATGTAACTGTTGCTGTTGACACCACAAAACCAACTGCAAATGCTGGTGCAAATGTTACTCTGACTTGTACAAATCCTACCTTACAAATTGGAACAGCTGCAATCTCTGGAAATACTTACGCTTGGTCGCCTGCAATTGGTTTATCAAACGCAGCCATTGCAGAACCAATCGCAAATACAACTGGTATTTATATTTTAACGGTTACTAAAACTGCAAACGGTTGCACTTCAACTGATGCGGTTACGGTTGCTGTTGATACGACAAGACCAACTGCAAATGCTGGTGCTGATAAAATTATTACTTGTGCAAATCCAACACATGTAATTGGTACTGCTGATATAGTTGGCAATACTTATACATGGTCGCCTGCAAGTGGTTTGTCTAGTGCAAATATTGCGCAACCAGCTGCAAGCACCGCAAATAATTATACATTAACTGTAACTAAATTAACTAATGGTTGTTCTAATACAGATGCAATTATTGTATCAATAGATACTATACATCCAATTGCAAATGCAGGTTTAAACAAAATAATTACTTGTACAATACCTACTCATGTACTTGGCATTCCTGCAATTGCAGGTGTTTCCTATTCGTGGTCTCCAAGTACAGGTTTGAGTGCAAACAATATTGCACAACCTACTGCAAACGCAGTTGGAACCTATACGCTAACGGTTACGAAATTTTCAAATGGTTGTAGTTCATCAGATGCGGTTACCGTTTCAATTGATTCAACATTACCGATTGCAAATGCTGGTTTAGATAAAACAATTACTTGTTCAAATCCAACTCAATTAATTGGAACCGCTGCTATTTCTGGAAATACA
The DNA here is from genome assembly GCA_938008535.1 of uncultured Saprospirales bacterium. Lineage (GTDB taxonomy): Bacteria > Bacteroidota > Bacteroidia > Chitinophagales > JADIYW01 > JADJSS01. The sequence continues at coordinate 6,954 of CALLKF010000145.1, forward strand.
TATTCGTGGTCACCAAGTGTTGGATTAAATAACGCAAACATAGCGCAACCAACTGCAAACACAACAGGTAATTATACAGTAACGGTTACTAATTTGGTAAATGGTTGCTCAACAATAGATGCAGTAAATATTAATGTTGACACCACAAAATCTATAGCTGATGCTGGTTCAAATAAAACATTAACATGCGCAACACGAACTCAAACAATCGGCACACCTGCCATTGCTGGAAATACATATACTTGGTCGCCAAGTGTTGGCTTAAATAACGCAAACATTGCACAACCAACAGCAAACGAACCAAATACTTATACAGTAACAGTTACTAAATTATCTAACGGTTGTACTTCTTCAGATGCAGTTAATATCTTACAAAATATTAATGCACCAGCAGCAAATATTGGTGTAGATAAAATTATTACATGTACCAATCCAACACATCTAATTGGTGCTCCAGCTCAAAATGGTTTTTCATATTCATGGTCACCAGCTACAGGTTTAAACAATCCAAATATTGCTCAACCAACAGTATCTGCTGCTGGCACTTACACGTTAACTGTTACCTTACTTTCAAATGGTTGTACTTCTACTGATGGAGTTACTGTTTCGGTTGATACGACGAGACCGCTAGTAAATGCTGGTGCAGATATAAAATTAACTTGTACAAAACCTTTTTCATTAATTGGTACATCCGCAATTACTGGAAACACTTATTCTTGGTCGCCAGCTAATGGTTTAGACAATGTAAACATAGCGCAACCAACTGCTAATAATATTGGCACTTATACGGTTACAGTTACAAAATCAATAAATGGTTGCACAAAATCTGACGCTGTGCTTGTTACGCGTGACACTTCATTTCCTATTGCGAATGCAGGACTTGATCAAGTATTAACTTGTACTAAAACATTGGCTTATATAGGTGCTGGAGCTGTAAATGGATATACATATTCATGGTCACCTAGCACTGGCTTATCAAACACAAGCACATGGCAACCAAGAGCAGATTCTACTGGCACTTTTACGCTAACTGTAACTAAAATTAGCAACGGTTGCCAATCTACTGATGAAGTAACTATTTCACGTGATACAGTTCGACCAATTGCAGATGCTGGTGCTGACCAAACGTTTGATTGTCCACATATTCCATTGGTTTTAGGTTTGCCAGCCATGGCTGGAATGAGTTATACTTGGACACAAGTCAATGGTATCAGTGCAGTTGATATTGCACAACCTACTACAGATACTGCTGGCACTTATGTATTAAAAGTAAAAAATGATTTTAATGGTTGCATTTCAAATCCTGACACAGTGGTTACTTTCTGGAAAAATTGCGTTTGCGATTTCTTGATTCCATCTGCTTTCTCACCAAACAATGATGGTATTAATGATGATTTAAAACCACTTAGATTTTGCGATGATTATTCCGATTTAGAGTTTTCTGTATTCAATCGTTGGGGCGAGTTGCTCTATAAAACAAATGATATCATTCAAGGTTGGGACGGCTTATTACAAAGTACCGAACAAGGAGTAGATAGTTATATTTGGACTTTATCTTATTACGATATTTTGCACAAACAAAAAGTATTTAAGAAAGGAACTACCACCTTATTGAAATAGACCTATTTTATTATAAACGACATTTAAAAAAAATCTTTAGAAACAGCCATAATTATTGACATTAAACAATGATTGTGGCTGTTTGTGTTATTTTTTATTAGATATTTTTAACATTTGAAGTTTATTTCTTATATTTAGCTATACAATTGGCTTTATGAAACTACACTACAATTTATTTGTCATTTTTTTGACAATTTCGATTTTTGTTTTTGGAAATGAAACTTCTGACATCAATAAACAAAAACTATCAGCAAACGGAATTACGCTAACTAATCCTGAAACTACATACACAGATTATCAATATTATCTACTCGAAAATTTCGACTTTACTGCTTATAGAAATTATAATTCTAATCGACTTGTTCAGATCGAAGATGGACCAATAATTAAACTTTCATCTTTACTTGAAATGCAACAATTAGGCAAAACAATACCAATTAAATTTGGTAACTATATACCTATTTAACCTAAAATCCTTGACTTAAATCAATAAATTGTATAAAAAGTGAAAATAATTTTAAAACTATTTGGATTTAAAACTATTTAGTTTTACATTTACACTATCAAATAACAATTAAAAATAAACAAAATGAAAACAATCTTTAAAAACACAATCATCAACCAAGCAATCTCTTTAGGTTTTGATTTTGAACAATTTACAAACGATGCAACTATTGAAGAAATTGCACAAGAAATGCTTGACTTTTTTAGTGAAAACAGCGAAAAATTAGAAAGAATTGAAGACGAGTGTGAAGTGACTAACAACGGACGCACACAACACGTTAGCTATGGTGATTTTTGGAGTGATGGCGAAATTGTAGATTTTTCAGCTAATTGGGATAAAGCACCCGAAACAAAAGTTTTTCATTCAGATTTTGTAATGGAAGACAAAGACGGCTTAATGAAAAACATGCATTTATATTATTTAGTTGGAGAAACTGAATACAATGCGCCTGATGGCTACATCTACAAAAAAGGAAAAGGACACATCACAACAGAAGAATTTTATTCGTAATGGATTTACAAAAATTTAAAACACTTCTTGACTTGCTCGCCTACTTTAAAGACGAGCAAGTTTGTCGTGACTACTTGGAATTGGTTCGTTGGAATGGAAATTTAGAATGTCCTTATGAAGATTGTGGACACAACAAAATTTTCAAGTATAGCAACGGAAAAGTATATAAATGTGATAAGTGTAAACGCCAATACAGCGTCCGTGTTGGAACTATTTTTGAAGATAGTAAAATACCATTGCAAAAATGGTTCGCAGGAATTTATCTTATCACATCGCATAAAAAAGGCATTTCTTCACTACAATTACACCGTGATTTAGGCATCACGCAGAAATCAGCGTGGTATTTATTGCACCGCATCCGCCACACGTTAGGCATGGACAACGGCAAGTTAACAGGAGTTGTTGAGGCTGATGAAACATTTATTGGCGGTGAAGAAAAAAACAAACACGCATCTAAACGCACAGATGGCAATCAAGGTCGTTCACTAAAAACAAAAACAGCCGTTGCAGGATTAGTTGAGCGTGGCGGTGAAATTCGTGCTAAGAAAATCACAAATACATCACAAACTAATTTACACAAATTCGTAAAAGAAAATGTGGCAAAAGGTGCAACGTTGCACACGGACGAGTGGTACGGCTATCGTGGTTTAGATAAGCTATATGAACACTCATTTGTTAAGCACAACGATAGAAAATATGTAGTTGGTGATTGCCACACCAACACTTTAGAGGGCTATTGGTCGCTGTTAAAAAGAGGTGTAGTAGGCATCTATCACAGTATGTCAGCTAAACATTTACAACTCTATTTAGATGAATTTTCTTTTAGATACAACACTCGAAAATTAAGCGAGTGTGACCGATTTAATTTCATGTTAGGAAATATTTCCGCACAACTTCCGTATAAAAAATTGATAGAAAATGAACAACGAAAACAATACACGCCTGACCAATCTATTGACCATAATAGATGGTTGGAAGCTAAACAAGGTGCATTTGGCTTCTAAAGCAAACATGAAGCATTCAACTTTAAAATTGAAATTAAGTCCGAAATTTCCGCAATATAAATTGACAGAAATTGAACAGGATAAGTTGATTGAAGTGCTGAAAGAAATGGCAATGGACATTGAAAATAACTTTGGAATTTCTTTTAACAAAGCACTATCAAAAATTGCAAAACAAACAGTAAAATAAAAAATTCTTTAGGTTGAATAAATATATAGTTACCTTAAATTTTTAGAAGACAAAAAAGATGAAGTTGTTTCATCAAATCTAAAAAGCATTATAACATTGGTAAATATCGGATTCAGATATGGTCCAAAGAAACATACTGAAACAGGATTTTAATTTTCCAAAATCATTTAAAAGACACACTATTTTCAAGAACGATAAATCTATATAGATGAAAAAATATCTAACAACATTATTATTTTTATTAATTAGTTATTATGCATTAATTGCAGCACCTGGCGACGATTGCTCTACAGCAATTGCAGTTTCATCTAATGGTTGCTCAGCTGCTACTGCGTATGACAACACAGGTATCACAGGCACATTAGCACCACCATCTTGTTTTTCTGCTGGAACTAATAATGGCATGTGGTTTAAATTTGTAGCCAGTACACGAATCGTAAATATTACGGTAAATGGCTCTACTTTAACACAACCGCAAATTGCATTATTGCAACCTGGAACGCCTGTTTGTGCTGGTACTTTCACAGAATTAGGTTGTAATAGTTCTGGTGCTGCAACATCAACCATAAATTATAGCAATCTTACGATAGGAAATACTTATTTTATTTATGTTGATGGAAGAAATAATATTGCTGGAAATTTTCAATTGTGTTTAACATCGCCTATTGCACCATCAAATGATAATCCATGCAACGCAATTGTAGTGCCTGCATCAGGTTTTTGTTCAGGCGCAAATGCATATACTAATGTTGGTGCTGGTAGCGAAAATTTATTCTCTGTTTCATATCCAAGTTGCTGGTCTGCAACTGGTGCTTTCAATACTGTATTTTTTCAGTTCACAGCACTCGGTCCATTCAATACTATTTCTGTTACTGGTGGAATTAATCAACCACAAATTGCCATCATACAAACTGGAAATTGTAATGGTACAACTTGGACAAATAATGGTGCATCGAGTTGTGCAACTACTGCAGGAACTACTGCAACCATGAATGCAAACAATTTAACACCAGGTCAAACTTACTTAATTGCAGTTGATGGTGCAATTGACAATGTTGGTGCATTTCAATTATGCGTAAACAGTTATACACCAACAGCTGGAGTTCCAGCAAATGACAGATGTTCAGGTGCGTCGCCATTATGTCCAAATCAGTTTACTTCATCATCAACAGTAAATGCAACTGGAACGAATGATATTCCTATTGGAAATTGGACTTGTAATGGCGTTTTAGATAATCCTGTTTGGTTTACTTATGTAGCAAATACACCAGTTCAGCCTATAGTTTTAGGTATTAATGGTACTTGTACAGGTGATGACTTACAGGTTGAAGTGTTTAAGTTTACTGGTGCTTCAGGACCTTGTGTTGCTGCAAATAATGGTCAATACACAAGTATTGGTTGCGATAACAGCATTTCTGGTTCTGGTTCATCTACTTTAACTATTCCAGCAGCAAATATGGTAGCTGGACAAACTTATTATATTTTAGTTGACAATTGGCCTGGACAAAGTTGTGATTTTAATTTCACTATTACTGGAAATGCTGGTGCTAATGCTGGTGCGGATCAAGATATTTGTATTTCAAATCCAATATTTAACAACCTAGGAACACCACCTGGTGGAACATGGTCTGGTCCAGGTATTACAAATACAACTTTGGGAACTTTTGACCCACAAATTGCTGGTTATGGTACACATACGTTGTTCTATGCAAATGGTGCATGTACTGATCAAAAAATTATTAATGTTTCTGGTCCGCAAGTCGTTACTTCAAATGATGTTTCTATCTGTAGTGGTTCCACTCAATTAGTTGGAAGCGTAAATGAATATCCATTAAATGGTTTAAAAGTTTTTACCAATGCAACAGATTTTCCAATTCCAGATAATAATACAACAGGTATTACTTCAACAATTAGTGTTACTGGTATTGCTCCAAATTTAGTTTCTACCAATCCTATACAACGTGTTTGCATGAATATAAATCATCCATTTGATGGCGATTTAGATGTTTTCCTACAATGTCCAGGTGGGACACAAATTGAATTAACTACTGATAATGGTGGTAGCGGTGATAATTATACTAATACTTGCTTCATTCCAGCAGCAACTTCTATTACAACAGGAACAGGTCCATTTAATGGAAATTATTCACCAGAACAAGCATTTACACTTTTAAACGCTTGCGCTATCAACGGAAATTGGAGTTTAATAGTAAAAGATGATGCTGGTTCCGACGTTGGAACTTTATTAGATTGGAGTATTTATTTCAATTCAGCAAATACCGTAAACTATGTATGGTCACCAACTGCTACTATGGTTGGTTCTACTACATTAAGTCCAACTGTTACACCTGTAACGTCAACAACTTATTTTTTAACAGCAACTGATAATAATGGTTGTACTGATGTTGATTCTGTAAGAGTTTCTTTAGGCGGATCCATTGCTGGTCCAGATCAACCTATTTGCTTGAATACAAGCACCGCATTTGCATCATCAGGTACTGGAATATGGACGCCATTGCCAACAAATCCTGCAGCTGTATCTATTGCTTCTACAACAAATCCAACATCTGCAGTTGGTCCTTTTAATACAATTGGTACTTATAATTTTGAATGGAATACTGGCACTTGTAGAGATACTGTAAGAATTACTGTTAATTCCTTACCTACTGCAAATGCTGGTGTCGATCAAACACTAACTTGCACAACAACAAGTTTTATTATTGGAACAGCTGCTGTTGCTGGAAATACTTATTCATGGTCACCTGCTTTAGGTTTAAGCAATCCAAATATTGCACAACCAACAGTAACTGCACCAGGAACTTACACCGTTACTGTTACCAATACAGCAAGCACTTGTTTTGCAACTGATGCGCTTACTATTAGTCAAACTGCATCACCACCAGTTGCTAATGCTGGTGCAGATAAAACATTGACTTGTACTGCTACAAGTTTTGTAATTGGAACGGCCGCGATTGCTGGAAATACCTATTCGTGGTCCCCTACTTTAGGTTTGAGTAATCCAAATATTGCACAACCTACTGCGACTGCACCTGGAACTTATACAGTTACAGTTACCAATACTGCAAATAGTTGCACAAATACCGATGCTGTTACTATATTTCAAGATATTACATCACCAACTGCTAATGCTGGTCCAAATCAAACATTAACTTGTAGTGCAACTTCTTTTGTTATTGGAACAACTGCGGTTGCAGGTAATACTTATACTTGGTCACCAAGTATTGGTTTATCAAATGCAAATATTGCACAACCAACTGCTACGGCTGCTGGAACTTATACTGTTACAGTTACCAATACTGCTAATGGTTGTACTGCCAATGATGCTGTTACTATTACTCAAAACATTACACCACCAACCGCTAATGCTGGTGCTGATAAAATTTTAACTTGTACTGCAACTTCTTTTGTTATTGGAACGGCTGCGGTTGCTGGAAATACTTATGCGTGGTCACCTACATTAGGTTTGTCGAATGCTGGTATTGCGCAACCTACTGCAACTGCTGCTGGAACTTACACTATAACCGTTACCAATACTGCTAACGGTTGTACTGCCAATGATGCTGTTACTATTACTCAAAATATTACGCCACCAACCGCTAATGCTGGTGCTGATAAAACTTTAACGTGTACTACAACTTCTTTTGTTATTGGTTCAGTTGCTGTTGCTGGAAATACTTATGCTTGGTCACCTACACTAGGTTTGTCGAATGCTGGTATTGCGCAAACTACTGCTACGGCTGCTGGAACTTACACTGTTACTGTTACCAATACTGCTAATGGTTGTACTGCCAATGATGTTGTTATTATCACAAAAAATATAACACCACCAATTGCTAATGCTGGTACCGATAAATTGTTGACTTGCACCGCAACTAGTTTTGTTATTGGAACTCCTTTAGTTGCTGGAAATACCTATTCGTGGTCGCCTGCTGCTGGTTTGAGTGCTACTAATATTGCACAGCCAACGGCAACTGCGCTTGGAACATATACAGTTACAGTTACCAATACTGCTAATGGTTGTACTGCTAATGATGCGGTTATTATTTTACAAGATGTTTCTTTGCCGATTGCAAATGCTGGAGCTGATAAAGTAATTACTTGTTCTAATCCAACACATCTGATTGGTAGTGCAGCAATTGCAGGAAATACCTATGCTTGGTCTCCTTCACTTGGATTATTGAATGCTAGTATTGCGCAACCTACAGCAACTGCGCCTGGAACTTACACTGTTACCGTTACTAAAATTTCCGATGGTTGCACATTAACTGATGCAGTAACTATTACACAAAACACAACCGCTCCACCAGTTAATGCTGGTACGGATCAAACATTAACTTGTACAACTACAAGTTTTAAAATTGGCACAACTGCTGTTGTTGGAAATACTTATAGTTGGTCGCCTACGCTTGGTTTGTCGAATGCAAATATCGCTCAACCAACTATAACAGCACCAAATACCTATACACTAACTGTTACCAATATTTTGAATGGTTGTACTTCAACAGACGCAGTAAATATCTTACAAAATATAACACCACCAACTGCAAATGCTGGTGCTGATAAAATTATTACTTGCTCAAATCCTACGCATGTAATTGGCACACCAGCTATTGCTGGAAACATGTACTCATGGTCGCCGAATATTGGTTTATCTAATGCATCTATTGCTATACCAACTGCAAATACAACTGGAAATTATACATTGACTGTTACACAACTTTCAAATGGTTGTACTTCAACAGATGCTGTTTTGGTTTCTGTTGATACAACTCGACCACTTGCAAATGCAGGTGCTGATATCATTTTAACTTGTTCAAATCCTACCAAATTAATTGGAACAACAGCTATTGTTGGAAACACTTACTCATGGTCACCATCTGCTGGTTTAAATAATGCAAATATAGCTCAGCCAATTGCATCCAATACTGGTACTTATACTGTTACTGTTACTAAAACAAGTAATGGTTGTACAAAATCTGATGCAGTTATTTCAACCCGTGACACTTCCTATCCAGTAGCGAATGCTGGCATTGATCAGATTTTAACTTGTACAAAAACATCGTCAATTATTGGCACGAGTGGTGTTGGTGGAAATACTTATTCTTGGTCACCTTCACTTGGTTTAAACAATGCAGGCATTGCGCAGCCAAGAGCAGATTCGACTGGTACTTTCACGCTTACTGTAACAAAAACAAGCAATGGTTGCCAATCAACAGATGCAGTAACAATTGCACGTGATACTGTTCGACCAATAGCAGATGCTGGTGATAGCACTATTTTTGATTGTCCTCATATACCAATTACATTAGGTACTGCTGAAGTTCCAGGATTCAGTTATCATTGGACAAATGTAAATGGTATTTCTGCAACAAATATTGCACAACCAACAACCGATACTGCAGGCTCTTTTGTGTTAATTGTAACAAATGATTTTAATGGATGCGTTTCAAAACCTGATACTATTAAAGTTAAATGGAAAAATTGTGAATGTGAATTCCTTGTTCCATCTGCATTTACGCCAAACAATGATGGCACTAATGATGTATTAAGACCATTAAGATTCTGTGACGATTATTCTGATATAGAGTTTTCTGTTTTCAATCGTTGGGGCGCGTTAGTCTATAAATCCAATGATATCATTGAAGGTTGGAATGGCTTTTTAAGAAGTGAAGAGCAACAGGTAGATAGTTACATTTGGACATTATCTTACTATGACATCCTTAATAAAGAAAAGATCTTTAAGAAAGGAACAGTTACTTTGTTACGTTAACAGCCGATTTAATTATATTATTTTTTAATTGGGCATCCAAGTTAGTAAAATAAGTATTTAATTGACTGTCTAAATCGACTGCATGTGTAGTGTTTTCTAAACTATTGGTGCTGTCTATATTTTCTTGTACTAATTTTATTTTGATAATCTCTGATAGTTGTAATATCTGCAATAAAATAAATTCGCGATAGGCAAACTCTTCTTTTTGATTATAAATTTTATACGTATAGCTGATAGAAATTAAAATTCCTTTTGTGTTTATATTGGTTAAAAAAACATCAATAGAAGAATTTTTGGTGTGTGGATGTTTTACTAAAATTGTACGAATTCCTTCTATAAATTTTTCTAGTTTAAACAAAGGTGTATCGTGTTGTACTATAATTTCTGTTTTAAATTTCCTGAGAATTCTAAAACCTTTATTATCAATTGTCATTTCTGATAATTTTGCATTGGCAATATAAATAATTGAATCGCTTGCTGTTTTAATTCTTGTTGAACGAAAACCAACTTCTTGCACGGTTCCTTCAAAATTATCACCAGAAATCATATCACCAATACGAAAAGGTTTATCTATAAAAATCATTATCGAAGCAATGAAATTTTTCACGGTATCTTGCGCAGCTAGTGCCAACGCCAAGCCACCAACAGATAAACCAGCAATAATAGTTGCCAAGTTGACATCTAAGGTATTCAACACAAAAAATAATCCTAAAAAAATAACCATAAATTTCATGAACTTCTGTAAAACCAGAACAATTTGGTCGTCCCATTGAACACTGGTTTTGTCTGCATATCTTTTGGCATAAAAAATAAATAAACTAACTAACTTATATATAATTAGTACCATTAGCGTTGCAGCAACAAATGAAATTCCTCTAATTATTGGAATAGAATATTTTGTGTTTATAAAAAGTGATGGAATAAAGATTTGCAATACTTTAATTCCAAACCATGTAGAAAATAAATTGGAAACTGTTTTTATCTTGTCTTGATCTTGAACAATGTTTACATATTTTCTAAATAAAATTTTATTAAAAATAAATCTGAAGAAATATTTCAATAAGAAAAAACAAAATAAAAAAGCTGCAGTAATAAATCCGATTCCAATCCATTGCCATGGACGTAATTTTAGAATTATTTTATCTTCTTGAAACGGAAACCAGTTTGCCCAAATATTTGCACCAAATGGATATACTTTATTGTGAATCCTATTCAAAGATTCCAATGTATATTGCGAATAATACCATTTATCATTAATTTTTTCTACAAAAACTTCAGGTAATTTGTCATACAAAACATAAATATTACGTCTAGAAGCAGAATCTATATAATTTGGGTCACTTGGTATTTTACTCGTTATAGCGCTTACATCAATCCCTTTGCCATTTAGTATTTCATAAAGCGTAATTGAAGCTTTGATTCGTTCTTTTTTATTTTTTATATTAAACGATTCTGCAGCTTTTAATTCATCTAAATGATTTTTATTCAAGTAATAGGTATGGTTATGAACTACATCATAAGGAGAATTATTTGCTTCTATTTGTGTGCTAAAACTATTTTTAACCAAAAAAATTAAGCAAAATAGTAGAATATTTGAAAAATTTAGATTCATCATACTACAAAAATACATCAAAATTTGTCTTTTTTCTCTTTAATTTTCTTTTCTGAAAAAAATAATTAAAATTTTTAGTATTGATAATCAATAACTTAAAAATTATTTTGTTAAATTTTACTACTATGTGTTGCATAATACCTTTTTTTGTTTGTATATTTGCATAGTCAATTACCAAGTTAAACCAATTAAAAAATAAACACATGAACAATTTACTTATCGCAGCAATCACATTTGTAATGTTACCTGCACTTTCAAAACAAACTTTCGCAAATAACAAAAAAGAAATTAGAAACGAAAAAGCAGTTATTGCAATAGAAAAACAAGATTTCTCAAACTCAATTAATGAAATTGAAAAATCTGTTGAAATGACCTCTGTAAATGTAGATTACATTATAGATGAAAATGGAAAAGCATTTATCACGTATTTAGATGGTGAAAGTGAACAAGCAAAAAATGATGTATTGAAATTTATAGAAAATGCAACGTACAACTTCAACATTACACCAAATAAAATATATTCAATGAAACTATTATTGAATAAATAACAATCACCTTAACCAATAAAATAAAAAATAACACCATGAAAAAATTTATCATCATCAGCGTATTATTCATCTTAGCAATTTGCAACATTTTTGCTTACAATGATTCAAACAAGAAATCTACAAATACGCAAAAAATTGAAGTTAAAATAGACGATAAAAATTTGTCGTTTGACTTGAATAATATTAGCGAGCAAAAAATTAAGGAAGCAGCAAGAGCATTTATCAAATCATATTATAAAAACAATAAAGAAAAAAGAGAAGCTTTATTAAAAATGTTAGAAAAAGAAAATGCAAAATTTAATATTGATACAGACAATGAAGGAACTATAATTATTAACGAAACTAAATAAACAACAATATGTCAACACAACCATCATCAGCGTTTAGTATCGAAAACACGAAAGTTCAAATGCGAAAAGGCATTTTAGAATTTTGTATCTTAGGTATAATTTCACGCGGCGAAGTTTACGCTTCTGATATTTTAGATGCTTTACGAAATGCAAATATGCTAGTAGTAGAAGGAACAGTCTATCCATTATTAACACGACTAAAAAACGTTGGATTATTAACCTACGAATGGAAAGAATCTACCTCTGGACCACCACGAAAATATTTTACCTTAACAGAAAGTGGACGCGCATCATTAGATGAATTAACTGCCACTTGGGACGAACTTGCTATTGCAGTAAATTCAGCGGTACGATTAAGCAGAAATGAATCTGAACCAACCAATCAAATTTAAAAAACCAATCATCATAAAATAAAAATATCATGAACAAGACATTCACAATAAACTTGGCTAACCAGATTTTCAACATCAACGATGATGCTTATGAAATACTGTTAGCATACTTCGGTTCCTTAGATAAATTCTATGCGAATGAAGAAGGCAAAGACGATATTATTACCGATATAAAAGCTCGTTTTGCTGAATTATTCTTTGAAAAAGGAAAAAATTATATCATCACAAAAGAAGATGCAGAACAAGTCATCAACACGATGGGAAAACCACAGGAATTTGATGAAGAAAAAGTTGAACAAGAACAACAAACTATACAAAATTACTCGTCAACATCAACAAATACTGGTGAAGCAGGAAAATCAGGAAAACGTTTATATCGTGATACAGATGAACCTATTGTTGCTGGTGTTGCTTCTGGCTTGAGTGCTTATTTTGGTATTGACGATCCAATCTGGATACGTATTGCATTTATTGTTTTAGCAATTATTGGCTTTGGTTCTCCAGTTTTAATTTATGTTATACTTTGGATAATTATGCCTGAAGCACAAACTTCTGCTCAAAAATTAGAAATGAAAGGTGAGCCAATAAATTTATCAAACATAGAAAAAACAATAAAAGACGAAACCGATAAAATGCAACATAATTTACGAAATAACAAAGGTGCATTGGCTCAAATAATTTCATTTTTTGGAATAATTATAAAATGGTTTTTCAAATTTTTATTAGGTGTTGGAATATTTGTAATTATTATGGTATTGTTTTCACTCTTAATTGCACTTTTGGCAACAACGTTTGGTGCAGGTGTTGCATTGCTATTCGGAACACCAATTGCTAGTAAATATTTCTTTGATTCAAATTCATTTACATGGATGATATCTTTAGGTGGAATTTTGGTTTCTATCATTCCATTTATTTTATTAATTACAGGAATTGTTCATGTGGTTTCAAAAAAATCAAAACCATTTAAAAAGCAATTAGTATTACCATTATTTGGATTATTCATGTTCGGTTTAATGTTGTTAAATATTTCTTACAACAAAGGAAAAGCGTTGATACAAGAACACAAAAAAATTACACAACACGTACCAATCAATTACTCAACGAATTTAGATACTATTCAATTGGCGATGGCTTATACAGATAAAAGTGAAGAAGATTTAAACTTTAGTTTTAATTCTTTAGGTAGTTTTTTAAAGTTTGTTTCTAATGATCATCAATTAAGAATACCTGTTGAAATTGAAATTTATCCAAGTAATTCCGATTCAATCACTATATTAAAAGAATTTTCCGCTCAAGGAAAAGATGAAAAAGAAGCGCTGATAAATGCTACATCTATTACACAATCTATTTCACAAATCAATAACAAATTTATTTTCGATCCATTTATTGAATTTAATACTGCAAAAAGTAAATTTAGAAATCAGAAATTAACGATTAAGGTTTTTGTACCAGAAGGCAAAGTTATTAAATGGAATGAAACGGTTGAAAGGTACATGGATGAAGATAAATTACCAATTAATTGGACTGCTGGTAAAAATATTGCAAAAAAAGAAACTAAACAACAGCAACAATTAGAATTGAAAGTAAAATCGTTAACTGATTCTACCACCATTAAAATAAATATTGACAGTAATAATCCAGATGTAAAAGAAGCATTAGAAGAAGCAAAAAGAGAGCTTGAAAATGCAAAAGAAGAATTATTAGATGCTAAAGATGAGTTGAAAGATGAATTAGATACATCTATGGATGATTTCTACTCACATGAACATTACATTTTCAAAATGGTGAACGGCGAATTAGTTGCTTTAGACTAAAAATCACTGAACAATCGTGCCACGAAAATCGTGGCACGATTAAAAACCAACCGAAACGTTAAAAAACAATAAAGACAGGCAACCTTGTAATAAAACGCTTGTCTTTAATACCAATACAAAAACAGAAAAATTATTTAGTAAAACAATTTCTTAAATCTTAAAAAAATCAGTATGAAAAAGTTATCACTTTTGATAGCAGTAGGAAGCTTTGTCTTTTTATCTATCGCAAAACCAACAACAAACGTAACAGCATTTGACACGTACAGCCAGCAAATGCAGGCAATGGCAAGCAAATACGTTGCTGAACAAAAATTTGAAAATGCCAACAAAGCACTAAGCAAATGGCTAGACACCTACAATGCATTATCAGCTACAGAAAAAGAAAATTACAAAACGGTGTATGCAAACATTATGATTGAAGAAGCAAAAGCATTAACGCAAATCAATCAACATTATGATGCATTAGTATGTTTGAAAAATGCTGTGAAAAATGGCTATTCAAATGCTGAATTATTAACTACAGATTCAAATTTATCTGCGTTAAAAACATACAGCGAATTTGACAAAATTATAAAAAGCATTAAATAAAAAACCCACTTCTTTTTATTAAATGATGTTTTGGTGTGCGTATCGTTTTTAATGATACGCACATTTTTTATCCATTACAGTTAAACACATATTGTATCACAGAGTTTTCAAAGAGTAATAAAATCTAGTCCAAAAGTTATGCTAAAATATATGCTATAGTTTACACCTTTCATAATTACAGTTAATAGAAAGCTGTAAACTATTCTACTCAAAAAGTAAATTGTGTCACATAGTTACACTGTTTTCATTGAGTAAAAATAAAAGGAATTCAATAGATTAATAACTCTGTGAAAACTCTGTATACTCTGTGATATTATTACCAAAGCAATTATTTCACCGTTATAACGTAAGGAATTTTGTATTGCAACACACCTAATGATTTTATTCGGTCAACTTGTTTCATGTATAAAATTTGTGGCGTTAGATTTTTCAACATTGCAGCTTCATCAGTTTTTTCATCACTTCCAAAAATATCATCTTTAATACTTTCAAACATGGTTTTTTCTTTTGGAAAATTTACTACTTCAGCTTCTTTAATTTTTGCAATTTCTTTTACACGTTGTATTGCTAACTCTAAACCACCTAATTCATCAACTAAACCAATAGATAAGGCATGTTGACCAGTCCAAACTCTACCACGTGCAATTTTATTTACGGCTGCCGTGTCCATTTTTCTACCATTAGCAACTCTCTCTAAAAATATTGAATAACCATATTCCACATTTTTTTGTACCCGATTTAATTCAACATCGTCCCAATCATTTATAGTATTAAAAAAGTTAGCATGTTTTGCTGTAGTTACTTCATCAAATGTAATTCCAACTTTTTCGTTTAATGCTTTTCTTAAATTTGGCACCAAACCAAAAATACCGATAGAACCTGTTAACGTATTTGGTTGTGCAATAACCTTATCTGCAATAGCAGAAATATAATAACCACCTGATGCTGCATAGTCACCCATAGAAACGACAATCGGTTTTTTCATTTTTAATTTTTTCAATTGATGATAAATTTGTTCAGATGCGAATGCACTTCCACCTGGCGAATTTACACGTAACACCACTCCTTTTATGGCATCATCTTTCTCAATTTTTTGTAGCATTTTTACATAAGCTTCGCCACCAACAACACCATCCTCAGATTTGCTATCATTGATTTCACCTTCAGCAAAAACAACAGCAATTTTAGTAGAATTTGTTTTTTTATTTTTTTCTTTTACAATGTCTTTATACTTTGCGTAAGTAATCATGTTCAGATCTGCTTCTTTCTTATAACCTAATTTCGATTTTAATTCATCTGCAACTTCATCTTCATATTTCATTGCTGTTGCTAACTTATATTTTACAGCATCTCTAGCATTCATCACTAATAAATTATCTTGCAAATTTTGTAATGAATCCACAGAAATTTTTGTTGATTTGCCTAAATCTGCCATGTATTCGCCAGAAATATCTTTCAAAATTTCTACATTTTGTGCTCTATCTTCTGCACTCATATCCGTTCTTCTAAATCCTTCAGTTGCGCTTTTATATTCACCAACATAAAATACTTTAAATTCAATGCCTAACTTATCAAACAAACCTTTCATGTATTCGCGTTGAACAGCAAAGCCATCAAATTCGCAATCACCTAATGGATTGATGTAAAATTTATCGGCTACATTATTCAGCAACAAACATTTTTCTGAACAAGAATTAGAATATGCATAAATAAATTTGCCAGATTTTTTGAAATCTTCTAATGACGCTTTTACATCATACAAAGTTGCTGGTCCTGTAGAAAGCTCATCTACATTTAAGTAAATTCCTTTTATATGGTCATCTGATTTGGCATATTTTAAAACATCTTTTAATTCAAATAAACCAATAGTTGGTTGATCAGATATGGAACCAGAAATAGCAGACATCGGACTAAAGTTTCTAAATGGATTGGTGTACGATCTATCTGTTATTTCACCTTTTAATGTTAAATTTAAAATTGAATTTGCTTCTACAATTGGTGTTTTTTCACCACCTAAACTTCCTAAAATAAAAAAGAAGAAAATAAAAGTGGCAAATAGCATTGCGAATAGACATGCAAAGAAGATTTTAAAGAAGTTTCTCATATTTATTGATATTTTTTAATATTAATGTAGTTTTCGTGTAGAAAGTTCAAAATTAATTGTTATAATTGAAAAAACACTACGATTAATGATTGTTTATTTGTTATTAGGTTCCAATAAAGGTGATAGATTAAAATATCTGATGTTAGCTGAATATTTTATTTCAAAAGAAGCTGGAAAAATCATACAAAAATCTGCCATTTATGTAACACAACCTTGGGAAAAACTGAATCAGACAAACTATTTAAATCAAGCGATTGAATTGGAAACCGACAAATCACCGTTGCAACTCTTAAAAATTTTACAAAAAATAGAAAAATATTTAGGCAGAACCAATAAAGGAAATTACGCTGCACGAACCATAGATATTGATATTTTATTGTATGATGAAATAATTTTTAACTCAAAAAATCTAATCATTCCACATCCAAGAATGCATTTACGTAATTTTACATTACAACCATTATTGACGTTAAACAAAACTTATACACATCCTATCTTGCATGCGTCGATAGAAGAATTGGCAAAAGTTTGTAAAGATGACCTGAAAGTGAGTATTTTTGAAAAGAAATGATTTACAAATTCATCACGATAGAAGGAAATATTGGTGCTGGCAAAACCACATTGGCTTCGCTTTTGGCTGAAGAATTTCATGGTCAATTAATTTTAGAAGCGTTTGAAGACAATCCATATCTGCCAAAATTTTATGAAGATAACAGCAAATATGCACTTCAATTAGAAATGTCTTTTTTGATTGAGCGTTACCAGCAGCTTACGCGAATTTTCAGTGAGCCAAATATTTTTTCCAACTTTACCGTAACAGATTACATGCTGAAAAAATGCTTATTATTTTCTAAAGTGAATTTAACAAAGCAAGAATACAAATTGTATAAGCATTTTTTCGACCAGGTTTATAAGAAATTACCAAAGCCTGAAATCATTTTTTATTTACATGCAGACACTGATCAATTGATGCGCAACATCAGGAAACGTGGCAGAGATTACGAACAAAATATTTCACGTGTGTATCTGAATCGTTTAGAAAAAATGTATTTCGAATTTTTCAAGCAAAATCCTGAAAATAAATACGTAATTATTGATGTAAATAATGTGGACTGGATCAGCAACGTATTTGCCTATCGACAACTGCTAAAGCTTTTCGACCAGGAATATAAAATTGGTATGAATTTCGTTAAACTGGAACAGGAAGAATTGCTGCATTTAGAACAATAATTTATCTTACCAAGATATAATCAAACTTCTGTTTTTTAGGATTTGTAAAAATAATTCTACGCGGAATTTTAGTTTCTAAAGTATCATAGATACTTATAAACTCAGCATTACCTATTGTTTGCTCATCAAATGTTTTTACTGTAAAATAAGTGCCGTCAGTACCAGCAAAATCTACACCTTCTTCACCAGTTGCTGTCGTTTGGAAGAACCAGTTTTTGTCTTTATTTTTTGCAGTTATTTCCAAATGAATTTCATTTACTGTAACGTCATTTTTCCAAATAAGTTTTGTGTTTTTTGTAGTAATAACATCGTCTGAAACATCGTTCAGTAAATCTTTTTCGGCTTTAAAAATAACATCAAACTTTCCTTCTGGTGTAATTTGATACGTGTAATAATAATGTCTGTTTGAAACTACTTTTACATGTTCTTCATCCTGAAATAATTTAAACCCATTTTCTACAGAAACACGAAAATCAGCATCGATTGTTGACTGGTAAAAACCTTCTTTCACCGGTGAAAAAAACTGCACATCATTCGATAACAAAATCAAGTCATCAATTTTATTTCCGGCAGTATCAAATGTTGTAAAATGCTTTTCATAATCGTTGGAATATGTCAGATTATATACTAAACCAATCCAGGATTTGCCATCAATTTTACCTAAAATTTCCCAGCCATATTCATGCAGGTTTTCGCTCATTTCCAAATTCAAACTCATCGCTGTAACCGAATCTATAGGGCGCGCAAACGCACTGTCATCTTCTTTATTTACTACATAAGTTAGCGGCAATTTCAACGATGGAATTTCTACTAAATAATTCGTAAAAAAACGTGTCGAATCTTCTTTGTTTTCTGTGTGATTGCAAGAAGAAAAAAGATAAATCGCTGATAAAATATACAATATCGATTTTTTCATGGATAGTTTTTTTTAAAGATAATTGATTTATTTAGAATTTAATTTACTAACAAAATCCCAAAGCACAATACCTGCGCTTACCGAAATATTCAATGAATGTTTCATGCCAAATTGTGGAATTTCTATGCAAGTATCACAAAACTGAATAGCAAAATCAGAAACACCGTCGACTTCATTTCCAAAAATAAGCGCGTATTTTTTTTCATGTTCCGGTTGAAAATCATTTAACATCACAGATTTATCAGATTGTTCAATTGTCATTATTTCGCAACGCTGGTTTCTCAATTCACCAATACATTCTTTTATTGTTGGAAAATGCTTCCAATCTACAGTTTCTGTTGCACCTAAAGCAGACTTTTGTATATCACGGTTTGGTGGTGTCGCGCAAATACCAACCAAATAAATTGCTTCAATCAAAAATGCATCGCTGGTTCTGAAAACCGAGCCAATATTTGCAGCGCTTCTGATGTTGTCAAGAACCACAATAATCGGCGTTTTGTCGGCAACTTTAAATTCTTCTGTGGATAATCTATTTAGTTCGTCTAATTTTAGTTTTCGCATAAGTCGTATTTTTGTTGTTCGCGTCATTGCGAACGAAGTGAAGCAATCTCATCAATTATAAAGATTGCTTCGTGCCTGCAATGACGTACAAAACTACAAAATTCATTACAGCATCAGATGGCAAAAGAGAAAGAAGTAAAAGAAACACCATTAATGGGTCAGTACAACAAGATAAAACAAAAATATCCTGATGCTATTTTGTTGTTTCGTGTAGGTGATTTTTATGAAACATTTGGCGCAGATGCCATCAAAGCTTCTGCCATTTTAGGCATCGTTTTAACCAAGCGCGCCAATGGTGCTGAAACTCACTTAGAACTTGCTGGTTTTCCGCATCATTCTGTAGATACCTATTTGCCAAAGTTGGTAAAAGCCGGTTATCGCGTAGCAATTTGCGAACAACTTGAAGATCCGAAACTTACCAAAACCATAGTAAAACGTGGTGTTACAGAACTCATCACACCAGGTGTTGCCATCAACGATAAAATTTTAGACCATAAATCCAATAACTTTTTAGCATCGATTTTTTTTGCTGATAAACAAATCGGCATTGCGTTTATAGATATTTCAACTGGTGAATTTTTAATAGCTGAAGGCGATGAATCCTATATCGATAAATTAATTCAAAGCTTTGCACCATCAGAAATTATTTTCCCAAAACATCAGCAAAAAAAATTTGTTGGTTTGTATGGCAATAAATACTACACGTTTGCTTTAGAAGATTGGATTTATCAGGAAGATTTTTTAAAAGAAAAACTGCAAAATCATTTCCAAGTACAAACACTCAAAGGTTTTGGAATTGATGAATTGAATATTGGCATTTTAGCGGCTGGTGCTTGCTTGCAATATTTAGCAGATACCGAACATAATAAACTGCAACATATTGCAACTATTTCACGAATTGAACACGATAAATTTGTTTGGATTGATCGATTTACTGCACGCAATTTAGAGCTCATAAACAGCATGCACGAAAAAGGTGTGCCGTTGATTTCTATTTTAGATAAAACGATTTCGCCAATGGGCAGCCGTTTGCTAAAACGCTGGATGGTGTTGCCTTTGAAAGATATTCAGCAAATTAATGAACGCTTAGATGCTGTCGAATTTTTGATAAAAGATCAGGATGTTTTACAAACGATTATTCACCACATCAAACAAATTGGCGACTTAGAAAGATTGATTTCAAAAGTTCCATTAGGTAAAGTAAATCCACGCGAAGTGGTGCAATTAAAACGTGCCTTGATTGCTATTCAGCCAATTAAAGAATTGTGTTTGCAAAGCAATAATAATGGATTGAAAAAGATAGGCGAACAATTGCATTTGTGTCAGTTGATGAAAGAGAAAATTGACAACACCTTAAATGAAGACGCACCAGTACAAGTACAGAAAGGAAACGCCATAAAAGCTGGTGTTTCGGCTGATTTAGATGAACTCAGAAACTTATCTTCATCTGGAAAAAATTACTTATTAGAAATACAAAACCGCGAAAGCGAACGCACGCAAATTCCATCTTTAAAAATTGGTTTTAATAATGTATTCGGTTATTTTTTAGAAGTAAGAAATACACATAAAGATAAAGTACCAACTGATTGGATTCGGAAGCAAACATTGACTGGTGCCGAACGTTACATAACACCGGAACTAAAAGAATACGAAGAAAAAATATTAGGTGCTGAAGAAAAAATTCTATCGTTAGAAGTAAAATTATTTGAAGCACTAGTCACTGAATTGTTAGATTATATTCAGCCAATACAACTCAACGCCAACTTAATTGCACGATTGGATTGTTTACAATCGTTCGTCACCATTGCATTAAAAAACAATTACAGACGACCAATTTTAACGGATGATATTTCGTTAAAAATTACAGAAGGTCGCCATCCAGTTATTGAACACCAGTTGCCGTTGGGTGAACAATACATTCCAAACGATGTGTATTTGCATCCTGAAGAACAGCAAATTATTATCATCACTGGACCGAATATGTCAGGTAAATCAGCCATTTTGAGGCAAACAGCACTGATTGTATTGATGGCGCAAATTGGTAGTTTTGTGCCAGCGCAGGAAGCACATATTGGCATCGTTGATAAAATTTTTACGCGCGTTGGTGCCAGCGATAATTTGAGTTTAGGCGAATCTACGTTTATGGTTGAAATGATTGAAACAGCCAGTATCGTCAATAATATTTCGGAAAGAAGTTTGGTGTTGTTAGATGAAATTGGACGCGGAACCTCCACGTATGATGGTATTTCGATTGCATGGAGTTTGGTAGAGTTTTTACACAACAACAAAATAGCGAAACCGAAAACCATGTTTGCCACGCACTACCATGAGTTGAATGAACTCGCCGATAAATTTCCTCGCATTAAAAATTATAATGTTGCCGTGAAAGAAACCACCAACAAAGTGGTGTTTTTGCGCAAACTCATTGAAGGTGGTTCACAACATAGTTTTGGTATTCATGTAGCGAAAATGGCAGGCATGCCGAACGAATTAATCAACCGTGCCAACGAGATTTTGCAAGAGTTAGAATCGCAACGAAACTTAGCAACTGATATTTCCACCACGTTAAAAAGTTTACCAGCAAAAGATGATTTCCAACTCAACATGTTCGCCATGGACGATCCAAGATTGCTGAAATTAAAAGAAGTGTTGGAGAAAGTAAATATCAATACATTGACGCCTATTGAAGCATTGATGAAATTAGATGAATTACGGAAGTTGCTATAACACACTTATTTTAAATTACTTACACTATATTATAAATTTTATTAATTTACAAACTGTAAAATTTGTCTTTAACAAAAATTGCATAAATTAAGTAACTTTGTATAAAACAAGTTTTATATGAAAAAATATATTTTGGTTCTTATGAATTTATTTTTTTATTCAATACACCTATACGCACAGTTTAAAGGAACATTAAAAAACATTGAATATAAAAACAATAAGATTACAATTGAATATAATACTAACCAGGATGGTTCACTTTGCAATGGATGCAACATTGCATGTAAGGGTGAATATACAAATACACTGCAATTTACTGCGACAAAAGCAGATCACAATTCAAACGGTTATGCTTCATTTTTTCTTTTTCCCGAGAATGCAATATTAAAATCAAACAGCTATGAGTTTATACATGGTTTTTCTAATTCAACGGATACGCTTTTAAGTCCATACGTATGTATAACTCAAGATACAACTACATATTGTTATCATGATGATGGTTTACCTACTATTGAAGATTCTTATCTGGATGCAAATAACTTCTATCATTATATTGGATATATTGGTGGAAATAAAGGAAACTGCTATTATTTACCTGCATATAAGTTAAGATATACAAAATACAGTTCAAGAGGTTATTATCCTGATTCTTTACTTCAATATTATGATATAGAAACTTACGATCCAAATAACAAAAATACTTTTACTGGATTCCAAGCTTCGATCATGCCTACTAAAGATAACCAACAATTAATTATCTATAGTACGCCAGACACAAACTTTAATCAATATGGATTTACAAAACCAACTGGATTCCGTATAATAAAATTAGATACTAATTTACATCAAACTTACAGCGAAAATATTTTTTCATCTTATTATTCTGACACTACTTACTTAAACATTACAGTTACTAATAGAAAATCTACTCCTGGTAAAATATTTATCGGTGGATATGCCGGATACTATATAAATTACTCTGGAGATTCGTCTTATTATTTTTTAGTTGAATGTGATTCAAATGGGATTGTATTACATGAAACATTAAGTTCAAACATCTCAATTCTAGATTCAGTTCGAATTGTTAATAAAGAATATTCGATATTTACTACGGATACATCAACTTGTATAACCTATTATAATGCTAATGGTGATTCAATTAATTCAGTTTTATTTAACCAAAGACTTATTCACAATTTTGTAAAAACGAAAGACAATAAATATTTATTCGTGTCTTTAAATCAAAATGGAAATGGTAACTACGATACTTATATTTCTGTTTATAATTCAGTTGGTCGTTTAATTAAGCATCAGTTGTTTATACAATATTTTTTAAATGAATATGCATATAACACAGTCTCGCTTCTTGGACTTGATTCGTTTAACAATATTATGTTTTTTGCAAATGAACCATCTTACGAATGTGGAATGGCTTGCGGTGGTGTTTTTCAAAATATTATATATAGTTCAACAAACTTAGAATCACTTAACTATGTTAATGGAAAAATTATAACCGATATCAATCGAAATTGTGAAGAAAATACTGATGAAATTGGAGCAAAAAATATTTTGGTAGAATTGAAATTAAACACCAAAAAATATTTTACACTAAGTGATGATTCAGGAAAATATAAATTCACACCTTACGACACAGGCCACGGCAAAGTAATTCTGCATCTGGAAAATCAAAGTACATATACCAATGCTTGCCAGGACACCTTTGATGTGTATATTTCTGATACTTCGCAAAACCTGGAAATCAATTTCTTAGTGCAGACACCAAGTTGCGGTCATCCAACGCCAAAATTAAATGTAGAAATTTCAACGCCTTTTTTACGCAGATGTTTTGATAATAATTATACGCTTACTGTCTTTAATGAAAGCAGCGACACTGCTTTTAACAGCTATGTGGATATTGAACTGGATGAACATTTGATCGCAACAGATACAGCATTTTCATCAGCACAAAACTTAGGGAATAATAGCTATCGCTTTTATATTGGTAATGTGCCACCTTTGCAAACTATTCGTAAACAGCTTAAAATAAAAGTCGATTGTGATTCTACTATTTTAGGACAAACGCATTGTGTGAAAGCCACTGCATTCCCTTATGAGTTTTGCAATATTATAGATGCTAAATATATGCAGGCACATACTGCTTGCAGAAACGATTCTGTCATTTTCACCATAAAAAATATTGGTTATCCTAAAAATTTTCAGCAGTATTTTCGCATTATAGAAAACGATACTATAACATATAATGGCATACTTAGTTTTACTCAATCAATATCGCAAAACTCATTAACATATTACAATCCAACAGGAAAAACCTATCGGTTAGAAACGCGCCAATATCCAATGTATGTTAATGAAGACACTATCTTGTCTGTTACTATCGAAGGTTGCGGCAACCCTAATTTTTCTACAGGTTATGTTAATTTATTTTCTCAGGATGATGATGCGCCGAATGTTGATATTGATTGTCATCAAAACGTTGGCAGCTTCGATCCGAATGAAAAAACAGCACAGCCAAACGGCTTTGGTGATAGCTTATATATCTTGCCAAACACGCCAATTGAATACACCATTCATTTTCAAAATAAAGGAACATTTGCGGCAAGCTATATAACCATTACAGATACCTTATCTGCGTTTTTTGATATCACTACTTTTCAAATGCTTTCGTCAAGCCATCCATTTACGTATGCAATTATTGATTCTAATATTTTGCAGTTCACAAGTACTTCCATTAATTTGCCTGCTGAACAGGATGATACTTTAGGTTCAAATGGCTATATCAAATTTAAGATCTCACCTAAAAAGAATATTCCAACAGCTACAACTATAAAAAATACTGCATCTATTATTTTTGATTTCAATACACCAATCATCACAAATACCGTCATTAGAAATGTGACTGATGATTTTTTAAAAGTAAAAATCATCAGTTCGGTAAAAAATAATCTCACTAAAATAAAAACAACCATCTATCCAAATCCATTTAATCAAACCGCAACACTTTCATTCGATTATCAGCAGCCAACGCAATTAACCATTTTTTCTATCGATGGAAAAATCATGCAGCAATATCAATCAACTGATAATTTTTATACGATAGATAGAAAGCAGCTAAGCAAAGGAATGTATTTATATGAATTGAAAAAAATCTCAAACAACGAACTATTAGACACAGGTAAACTGGTGATACAATAAATATTATTATCACGTTTAAGGAAATTGTTATGAAATAAAAAAAATCACCTGAACGCTTGTCAAAAATAAAAAGATTACTATCTTTGCAATCCGTTAGCGAAAACACGCTAATAGTTCTTTAAAATTATGCGAAAGTAGCTCAGTTGGTAGAGCATTACCTTGCCAAGGTAAGGGTCGCGGGTTCGAGTCTCGTCTTTCGCTCCATTTGTTTACAAACTATCCTTTTAGTTGTTTACGGTTCATGTTCCATGATTCAAGTAAACAACTTTTTTATTAAAGTTGCCCGGGTGGTGGAATGGTAGACACGCAGGACTTAAAATCCTGTGACTTCACGGTTGTGCGGGTTCGAGTCCCGCCCCGGGTACAGGAAGGGACAAACCGTTATTTTTAACGGTTTTCCCCTCTTCTTTTTCCTCATAACTATTTGGTTTTCTGTTTAATAATTCTAAAACTTTATTTAATTCTGTGGTTCGACATCCATTATTCCCAATTATGATACTTTCAGGGAATAATGAACCAACAATAACTCGTTTACCATCATAATCAGCATTCATAAACAAATCGTGTAAATTGGATAGCATCTTTAAGCCAGCCTCTACACAGTACTTTAAATCATTATTCTTAGTACCGTAGCTAATTTCTTCAAGGTCGGAGTTAATTTCACGTATACGACCTTTATATCGTTCTGTAATGCTATTAAAGGTATCTATTGAAATATCCTTATTAACTAGTCTATCTTCTGTCTCTTCAATCTTCTTTTGCAAATCACTTCTTTCTATTACCTTCTTTTTCTGTTGCTTAATACCATCCTCTACACTCTTATTAGCAACATCCAGTAAAATCTCTTTATATAGTTGCTGAATATTTGGATGTATTTGTAAATCCGCTAAAATTTTAGCGACTTCATCATGGACTTTTTTTAAGGAAACTCTCGTAGGACATCCATTACAACAATGATAGTAATTGTATTTTTTACTACGCCCACTTGATGCGCTCCCAGTCAGTTTATTGCCACAAACATCACATTCCAAAAAACCACGTAATGGAAATGAAATATTCTTGTTGGATGGAACTATACCTTTCCACCTTTTACCGTCACGTATCGCTTGAACTTTCGAGAAAGTTTCTATGTCGATAATCGCAGGGTGTTTTCCTTCAACTATAAATGATGATTCTTTCTTATACTCTGGCACATAGATTTTACCTGTATATGTTACATTTTTTAATGCTCTGTAAAAAGGTTGTTTAGTAAGATTTAAACCATGTTTTTGTAACCGCTTTCTAATTGCTTCTATAGATTCAACCCCCAAAGCAATTTCCTTAAATGCTCTTGTCATTAAATGAGCATCATTACTAAATTCTAATGTCGATTTTTTATTGAAGTCTCTAATATTTCTGTAACCGTATGGAGCTAAACCTGTAAAGTACCCTTCTTTCTTAGCTTGATGTGTACCATCCATAGTTCGAGAAGAAATTTTATGTCGTTCAACTTCTCCAAGTGTTAAATACATTGCGAGAATCATACGATTGTCTGGATTCGTCATGTCAAGCCATTGTTCAGTAGCATTAACCTCAACACCCATTTGTTCGTAGTCGCTTAAAACAGCAAAAGCCTTCTCTACATTTCTGGAGAACCTATCCCACTTAACAAATAACAGCATCTGAATATCCTTTTTATTTGCCTTTACATATGTGTGTAATTTAACCCATTCAGGGCGGTTAAAATTTTTAGCTGAATGGTCTTCACGAAAGACCTTTATTATATTATACCCTTTAATTTCACAGAATTTCTTAATTGATTCATGTTGATAATCTAAGCTAAAACCTTGTGTAGCTTGTTCGTCGGTGCTTACTCTTAAGTACACCACTACATTTATTATTCCTTTCTTCATCTTTAATTTTTTAATTGTTTTTTAATTTTGATAATTTGTATAACAGCTGTCTGATAATCTCTATTTCTTCGTCGCTGTAATTCACTCCATTTTTGTTAAGTTTTTTTTTACATTCTGTTATTGATAACATTTTTAATCATGCCCTATTCTCATTTTTTATTGGGCAGAGAATTATTCCTTTTAAGGTCATATCAAGACCGCCCTGAATCATATTCAAAGATACAACATTTTGAAAACCAGGACAATAGAAGTACTCAACACTTATTGTGTTTAAAAATATAACTCAAAAATTTGGTTAGTGTTGCTGTTCTATTTGATAAGCTATAAGGCTCAGCGTGTATAGGCTATTTATTATTTCGTTAGCCAATTCAATACTAATATTTTTATCATTAGTAAGTTTCTTCAAGTCCTCTATGGATAATTTACATGATTCATTTTCATTCATATTTTAAAACTATTGTTATACCTTATTCACCTACATCAAGGATTTAATGTGTAGTTGCTATTCCAAATTTAATTAGAGTAAGTAACACTCTTTCTTTAATTAAAACAAATAAACTACTTTAAAATCATAGTGTCAAGGTTGCTTTCAATAATTTTTTATTCTAATTAAAATTTTATGTCTATTGGAAACATTATACCCAAATAACTAAACAAGGATATCAGGT
>CALLKF010000146.1 GCA_938008535.1 uncultured Saprospirales bacterium
TACAAATTGCTTGAGAAATATTGGTAGTTGGAGTTGGTTTGATTGTTACTGTTAACACAATAAAGCTATCACAACCTAAAGACGTTACTAATGTATCTCTATACGTTCCAGCAGTAGTAATAGTTTGTCCATTGAACACAATAGAAGAACCATTGCAAATTGCTTGAGAAATAGTTGTGGTAGGAGTTGGTTTGATTGTTACCGTTAATACAATAAAGCTATCGCAACCTAATGAAGTAACTAACGTATCACGATATGTTCCAGCAGTAGTAATAGTTTGTCCATTGAACACAATAGAAGCACCATTACAGATCGCTTGAGAAATATTGGTCGTTGGAGTTGGTTTGATTGTAACCGTTAATACGATGAAACTATCACAACCTAACGAAGTCACTAAAGTATCTCTGTAAGTACCTGCAGTAGTAATGGTTTGTCCATTGAACACAATAGAAGCACCGTTACAGATTGCCTGAGAAATATTTGTAGTAGGAGTTGGTTTGATTGTTACTGTTAATACGATGAAACTATCACAACCTAACGAAGTCACTAAAGTATCTCTATACGTTCCAGCCGTAGTAATTGTTTGACCATTGAATACAATAGAAGCACCATTACAAATTGCTTGAGAAATATTGGTAGTTGGAGTTGGTTTGATTGTTACTGTTAATACAATGAAGCTATCGCAACCTAAAGAAGTCACTAAAGTATCTCGATAAGTTCCTGCAGTGGTTATGGTTTGTCCATTAAACACTATAGAAGCACCATTACAGATTGCCTGAGAAATAGTTGTAGTTGGAGTTGGTTTAATTGTTACTGTTAACACAATAAAGCTATCACAACCTAACGAAGTAAGTAAAGTATCTCTGTAAGTTCCAGCCGTAGTAATTGTATTTCCATTAAATACTATAGATGAACCATTACAAATCGCTTGCGAAATAGGCGTTGTCTTAACAGGATTTACAATTACGTTTAATATCAAGAAACTATCACAACCTAAAGAAGTAACCAAGGTGTCACGATAAGTGCCAGTAGTTGTAATGGTGCTACCGTTAAACACCGTAGATTGTCCTTGACATAAAACTCTATCAGGTAGATTCGTTGTTTGAATAGGGTTTACATTTAAAGTTAACACAACAAAACTATCACAACCTAAAGATGTTGTAAAAGTATCTCTATATGTTCCAGAAGTAGTTAAGGTTTGTCCGTTAAATACAGTTGATTGTCCTTGACAAATATTTCTGGTAATAGGTGTTGTTGGCGTTGGATTTACTGTAATCGTGTATGTTTCATTTTGAATACCACAACCATTTGGTAAAGTAATTAAACAGTTATATGTTGTAGTACTACCTGGCTGAACTGTCACCACAGAATCAGTTGTTGAACCAATAATTGTTCCTGTTGGTGTCCATGAAAAAGTTGTACCAGCAGGTGCACCATTAACTTTTATGGTAGCTGTTTGTCCAGGACAAATTCTTGCATTTGCTGGATTAGATGTTAAACGAATGACTTGAACACCTGTATTTGCACTAACTGTATAATCACAAATATTTCCTGCAAAACCATCGACCATTATATAATATTTTGTTCCTATGGTTAAGCCAGTTGCTGTTAGCACGGAACTACCGTTTCCAGTATTTTGATTAACACAGTTTGATTTGGAAGTAAATGCAGTACAATTAGTAGTGCTAAATACTTGTGCTTGAATACCTGAACCTGCGTTTACACAATTATTAGAGTTAATTGTTAAAGTTGCTGTTGTAGCAGATGCAATAAATGATAACCAAGAATTATTTTCTATTGAACCACAAAAAGGTCCAGCTGGCGAGCCAGTTGTACCTAAAGTACCGTTATCTTGCGTAAACCAACCGCTGGTATTACCGCAATATCCGTTTAAGTCGCAAATTTGTGGAGCTGATCCACAAAAATCTTGTGCTGGTGAATTGGTACCGCAAGCAGTTGGTGGACAACCTATAATAGCGTCCCAACCACAACCGGTAACTGAACCATCAGAAGTAAATCTAAATGTTAAGCATGTTCCGCTGGATGTATATGCTCTTGGACCATGTGGATTAAAAATATCACTAGAACCAGTAATATCATCAATTTGAGTTGAAGCTGTAGTTGGACCATCGTATACATATAAGTGGTCAAAGGTGTTTTCTAAATCCCAATCAATAAAACTTACACGAATTGGACCACCATTGCCAGAGCAAAATGTGATAGTACGTGTTAAATTAGTACCATAATTGGAACAAGAAAATGCAGTTGATCCAGAAAACTGGAAATTTCCTTTACATGTGGTAATTGTTTGACCATTGTTACCATTAATTGTATATATCTGTCCATATGAAATGCCGATGGAACAGATGAACGCTAATGCTAAAAGTAAAATTTTATTTTTCATTTGGAGAAATTTATATCAAAAAGAGAATATATTGAATGTTTAATTAAATAGAAGTTATTATTG
Organism: uncultured Saprospirales bacterium; assembly: GCA_938008535.1. Taxonomy (GTDB): domain Bacteria; phylum Bacteroidota; class Bacteroidia; order Chitinophagales; family JADIYW01; genus JADJSS01. The sequence goes on from CALLKF010000146.1 coordinate 2,468, forward strand.
TTGCGCAATAGTATTGAGTCGTTGTTGCATTTCATTTTTCGACATTAAATTGATATGCAATTTGCATTTTTCGCCATATTCAATTAAATAAGAAACGTCTTGCATTCTATACGCTTCTAATTTTGCAGCATCAATATCTTTTATAGTCAACGATGGACAATTTGCAATATCTAATACAGTAAATGATTCTGTATAAATAAAGTGTATTTGTTTTCGTTTTACTGCTGGCATGCTGTTTAATTCAGCTTCAGTGTAGTGTTTTAATATTCTGTAATCAAAAACTTGCTCATCTATAGTAACTTGAGTGTTTTTGTAAATTGCCGCAGCATCTTCTTTTAATTCTGCAGGTGATTTTACGTCTTGTGCATTCATACTTAGGATGCTACCTGTAAAAATTAAAAAGTAAAAAAAATACTTCATCGTTTAAATATTTAAAATGATATAAATAATAATTACCACGAACTAATTAAAGAACGTCAAATTTGGTATCAAAAGATGGGTGTTTACGATGCGTTTTTCTATCGTTGTTATGGCTTGATACAAAAGTACAAAATTTTCTTGTATTACACACAAAAACCTAAAAAATGTTAATAAAAGATGTGAAATATCTTATCTAACTAATGTAACATCACCTTTTATAGTTATTTTTTCGCCATTTAAGCAATCACCTACAAAATAATAGCCATAAACTTCTAGTTGTGTCGGCTGGTTTTTATAGGTTCCGTCCCAACCAACAGTTAAGTCATTACTTTCAAATACTTGGTTGCCCCAACGGTCAAATACTACTAATTTGCCTGCACTCAATGTTTTAGAACGTACAATAAATATGTCGTTGTATCCATCTCCATTTGGTGAAAATGCACTTGGAATAAATATATTTTCTTTGGTACAAGGAATAATTTTTAAGTCAACAAAAACAGAGTCTGTATTTTTACATGATGTTTCTATATTGCGAACTTGAACCACAAACCAAGTTGGTGTAGTTACTATTGCCGTTGGATTTTGGATATTAACATTGCTTACTGTAACAGGTGTCCAGTTATACGTAAGCACTTCTGTTGTGGTCACATTTAATTGTACTTGTTCACCAGTTTCCACCAAAGGTTTATCTACAGTTGCATCAATCACTGGTAATGGATTTACAGTTAATTGTAAAAAGACCAAACTATCGCAACCTTGTGATGATTGGAATGAATCAACATAATTTCCAGCTTGTGAATAGATGTTGTTTCCAATTGTTACTCGTTCACCTTGGCAAATCGTAGTGTCTATTTGTGATGATTTATTAGGATTTACTTTTAAATCTAATAATACTATACTGTCGCATCCAGAAAACGCTGTTAGTTTTATCGTATAATTTCCTGCTTCGTTAAATGTTTCAGTACCAACTGTGGTCGTTTGTCCTTCGCAAATGGTTCTTTGAATAGATGCTCGAACTGTATTAATCATAATTACTTTTAAATTAACCACACTGTCGCAGCCTTCAAACGCTTTTAAATTAATGGTATAATCACCAGCAGTCGTAAATTGTTGATTTTCGATTGTTAAAGTATCACCTTCACAAATAGTACGTTCTATATTTTCTTTTATTGTATCGCTAAAAGTTAAATGTAAATTCACTATACTGTCACAACCTTTTGAAGTTTGAAATGTAATTGGATAAATTCCATTTTCTGTAAACGTTTGGCTGCCAACTGTAACACTTTTTCCAGTACAAGCTGTGATAAATAATTCAGTGGTTTTTTTAGGATTTACAATTAAATCTAAACGAACAATTGAATCGCAGTCTAAACTTGATGTCAATGTATCCACATAATTTCCAGTGGTTGTGTAAACGCTATTTCCAATAAGTATGCGTTCACCTTCGCAAATTTCGCGTTGCAAATTAGTGCGCTTCACTGGATTTACTTGCAAGTTTAATGTTACCGTTGAATCACAACCTAATGAACTTTGTAACACAACTGTAAATGTTCCTGTAGTAGAAAATATTTGATTTCCAACACTCACATTTTTACCTTCACAAATAATTCTATTTAAAGTAGAACTTACTATAGGATTTACTTGCAAGCTTAAATTGACGATTGAATCGCAACCAAAACTGGTACGCAAGGTATCTTTATAATTGCCGGTTTGGTTATACGTATTAGTGCCAACTGTTACGGTTTGTTCTTCGCAAATAGTTCTTGAAATGCTCGTAGTTTTCTTTGGATTTACTACTAAACTTAATCGAATAATACTATCACAACCTGCAGCAGAACGCACGGTATCACTATAGTTTCCTGTTTGATTATAGGTGTGGTTGGCAATAGTTACACTTTGTCCTTCGCAAATAGATCTTGCAATATTGTTGATGATTTGATTAGTTACCGTTAATGCTAAATTGATGATAGAATCGCATCCTAAACTGGTGCGCAACGTGTCTTTGTAATTTCCTGTTGAAGTATAAATATTTTGTCCTATCTGCACACTTTGTCCTTGACAAATACTTCTCACTAAGTTGGTTGTTTTTACTGGATTTACTGTTAGGTTTAATGTTACAATAGAGTCGCATCCAGCCACTGAACGTAAAGTATCACTATAAATTCCTGTAGTGGTATATACTTTTGTTCCAACCGTTACACTTTGTCCTTGGCAAATAACTCTAGTTAAATTGGAACTTAACGAGCCAGAAACCGATAACGTCAACACTATAAAACTATCGCAACCAAAAGACGTTCGTAAGGTATCGCGATAGGTGCCAGGTTGAGTTAAGGTTAGTCCGTTAAATACAAAGGTTTGACCTTGACAAATTTGTTTTGTGGTATTTGTTGTTTTTGGTTGATTAACTATTAATGATAACACGATAAAACTATCACAACCGTTTACTTGTGACAAGGTATCGCGATACGTACCAGCTTGCGTTATTGTTTGTCCGTTAAATACGGTGCTTTGTCCTGCACAAATATTTCTAGTGATGTTTGATGTTTTTGATGGATTCACAACCAATGTTAGAATAATAGTACTGTCGCAACCTGCTGAATTTGTTAGTGTATCGCGGTAGGTACCAGCTTGTGTTAAGGTTTGTCCGTTGAACACGGTGCTTCTTCCTTGGCAAATAGTTCTGGTAATATTCGATGTTGTTTTTGCAGCAACCGTAACCGTAACAAAAGCAGAATCTATTGGATTGCAATCATTCGGATTTCTGATAATAAATTTACAAGTATAAGTGCCTGGATTGTTGTAAGTATGTGACGGAAATTCTGTTGTTGTATTCGTGCCATCGCCAAAATCCCAGAAAAATGATGTGCCTGGTTTGGTAGATGTGTACGAAAAACTTACATTTAATGGAGCACAACCACGTGGTGGAGTTGCTGTTACTGTTACAATTTGTAAGGCCAATAAATCAAATTTATATTTTACACCAACCATATTACAATTGTTGGAGTTATTGGTGGTCGATACTACTCCAGGTGTAACCGGAAAACCATTGGTTGCACCACAACTTCCACATATTGCCTGATAAACCACACCGTTTCTATCAAATCTACTTGTGCCACCATCAACGTGGTCACCTACAGAACTATTGTTTTCACCTAAGTAAGATGCATACACCAAACTAGTAGCATTTTGGCTTAAATTAATTAAATAAAAGTCACTTCCATCAGTGGTGCTTTGCAATGCGTTTGCTGTAACAGGCATGTTAAATGTTTGTCCGGTGCCTGCACTGCCATTGCCTGTATTTACATTGCCACCCCAACCAACAGCATAAATATTACTACATACGTCAATTAATAAAGCAGTTGGAGAAATATTAATTAAGTTATAGTTAGGCGTTCCAAAAACGGTAGAAAAACCTGTTGTGTTTAAGGTATTATTTAATTTATGAATAAATTGTTTTGCATTGGTATTGGAATACACACCAGCCGTTACTGGATAAGAGCCAAGTGTTTGGCCAAATAAATACACATTATTGTTTTTATCCAAATCCAAAATAAAAGCTTGGTCGTAGGCAGAAGTTCCTAAATAGGTGGCAGCTAAAACACTGTTTCCATTGTTATCAAACTTTGCCACAAAACCATCTGCATTACCACCACGAAATGTAGTGTTTAAACCAGTAGTTCTTCCAGGAATATTTGCACTGTTTGTGCCACCACAAATAAAAATATTATTCGAGTTGTCTAAGCCAATGCTATACGCAGCATCAGTTCCAGAACCACCATAATACGTTGCCCAGTTTAATGTTGAAAGTGCAGAATTGAATTTTGCCAACATACCATCCGAATTACCACTACCATATGTTGCCTGTGCTTTGCCTGCAGTACCTGGTAAATTAGATGATTCGGTAGATGAAACAATGTAAATATTTCCAGCATTATCTAATGCAACATCGCTTCTTGATTCATCACCATAATTAAATAAAGTTGGTGAGTTTAAGTTTAATCCATCATTACCAGAACCGCCAAAAAATGTAGAACCTAATAATGCTGTTCCGTTTACATTAAATTTTGTGATGGCTAAATCAGAACCATTTGGAAAATAAATTTCTACGGCTTCAGTAGTTGAACCACCATTAAAACTTCTATCGTGTGCATTGGTTGTTGTAGGAAAGTTAGTCGAACCTGTAGCCATCACCGCAATCAATTCATTGTTTGGCGTACAAATCATACTTTCCATTATTTCATTTGAACTTCCACCTAAATAAGTAGAAAATAATCTGGACGTACCTGTTGCATTTAATTTGGTAATCACTACATCAGAACCAGTGGTTAAAGTGTTTGGACTTTGAACACCACCACCATAAGTTGTTTGAAACGCACCTGTAGTTGTTGGAAATCCTGACTCTAACACAATACCACCTAAAAACATATTTCCATTGTTATCGTGCGTGGCAGACGAGCCCCAATTGTCACCGAAACTTCCAGAATACGTAGAGAAAACAATAGTAGGGTCGATGATTAAATCTTCATTTTTATTGTAGCTGTTTGGTAGAATAAACGAAACTGTATTTCCAATTAATTTATACTGACACACTACTTCTACTTTCACTCCATTTTTTAATTGATACGCATACGGTTTCAATTCATACACTGTATTTACAGAAGTAGTAATTTTTAATTTTCCGTTTTCTTCAATACTAATTCCATCTACACCATTATATTGTAGTTGTATGTTAGATGGATTTCCTGTTGGATGAATGATGTAATCTGTTTTCATCGACATAGCTTCGCTATACACTTTTGCATCGATGTTGTTGTATAAATTTTTGTAATCAATGATTCTGTAAAGCCCAACATTTGCTTGCCATTTAGTCTGATCGCTGCCGATGTAATAATTATTGAAATAAGGTTGTTTGTCCTGGTCGCTAACTGCTACATTCTCGTTAGCATTCAACCATTGAGCTTTGTAGGCATGACCTTTTATGATATGCGACTCGTCTTTTTTATGCACATGTGGATGTTTGAATGCACTATTGTCATAAAACAAATAAGTGAGTTCATTCTTTTCCAAGAAAACCCATCCACCTTTTAAGTCAGCTTTGTATAAAACTGGACTTTCCCATTGACCTTGGTTTTTTACAAAGTCCAATGAAGGTTGAATATCTGAAGAAAACAAGGAAAGTTTTACAAATAAAACGATAAATAAAGCGAATAGCTTTTGCATAGCTGGTAAAATTTAATGATACGAATATAATAATTTTTATTTTAGAAGCGAATATTTGTCTTTTGGGTTTTAGCATGCTAATGTTTGTACATAAGAAAATGATATGGAAACATCGGCAGCTTCTATTGCATAAAAATCAATTTGAAAAGGCAAAAAGTAAAAGACAAAACAGAAATGTTATATGATAAAACCCTTTTCCAATATGGAAAAAGGGAAAAACTATATTGGAAAACCCTTTTCCTATATAGGAAAAGCGAAAAACTATATAGGAAAACCCTTTTCCTATATAGGAAAGGCGAAAACCCATATAGGAAATCCCTTTTCCTATATAGGAAAACCCTTTTCCCTGATGGAAAAAGCCAAAAGGAAAGAAGGAAAACCCTTTTCCCTAATGGAAAAAGCCAAAAGGAAAGAGGAAAGACCCTTTTCCTTAATGGGAAATGGGGTATGTAATGCATAGTACCGCCTTGTTTTAGCAAATTTGGGTTAAAATGCTGTAAAAACATGCGCAAAACGAGGCACTACCTCTGTCAGCGTTTTAAACGCTGACAGAGGTAGTGCAATTTGATGGAAAATCTCGAAGGTTTTTAAAGCCTTCAAGGTTTTGCTATACAGCAGCAAAAAGCAGGTTTATGATTTATTGGTGGGTTTGGTTATATTTGGTGATAAATAAATACTACCGAGTAGCGCAAAGCCAGCCAACAGTAGGTTGGATTGGCGAAACAAAGGTTCGTATATAAACAAGTTATGTGCAATTTTATATGAACAGCCTTATAATGTATGGAAAATTTAAAATCATTAATAACTGATAAAGAAACTTGGACAAGCGCACGAGTAAAAGGCAATCAAGTTACTTCTCTTCTAAGGTATAGAACAAACCTACAAGATTTTATTAAAACTGATAAATATAATACTAGACTAACAATTACTTGGAACTATAATTCTACTGATATTTCTTTAATGCCAAATGAAAAAGAAATGGATTTAATGAATAAAGTCGAAAACGCACTTGTTGAAAATTTTGAACATGATTTACAAGCAGTTTTGGCATTTGTATTTTTAGGCGAAAACAGAAAAGAATGGTATTGGTATACAAAAGATATTGAGGAAATTGCAGACAGAGTAAATTCTGCATTATCTGAATTTGATGAATTACCTATTGAGCTATCGTGCGAAAGTGATTCAAATTGGAATGAATATAAAGATGTCATAGAATTTGTAAAAGAATAAAACTACGCATAACAGCGCATAAGCACAAGTAGCAAAGAATTTGTTTATTTTTATTTGTGTTTACTTCCTGCGCCTATGCGCAAAACGTTACCTTCAATCCTAAAGCAACCATCCGTTTCATAAAAACATACATTCTTTTTCTGCAAAGTGTGACTTTTTTAAACTTTTGTACACTAATATAGTATCGAAAATAAAAAAGATAAAAAGTAGTGGACAAAAAAGATTTATTTATTTCAGCAATCAAAGACAATGAAAGTTTTATTTATAAAATTGCTTCTGTTTATACCAATACTATAGAGGACAGAAATGATTTGGTGCAGGAAATTATTTACCAACTTTGGAAGTCTTTCGACAGCTTTAATCAAAAATCTTCTTTGAGTACCTGGATGTATAGAGTTGCGTTAAATGTTTCTCTTTATCAACTGAAATTATCTAAGAAAAGAATATCGACTATTCCTATTGATGAACACCTATTGAATAATAGAGAAACAGACAATAGCGAAAACGACGAAGCGTGGAAGCTATTTAAACAACAGATTGATAATTTAAACCTGCTCGACAAGGCAATTGTAATGCTGTATTTTGACAATAAAAGTTATGATGAAATTGCAGAAATCATTGGCATTTCTAAAAGCAATGTAGGAACAAAACTATTGCGTATAAAAGAAAAATTAAAATCACAAATTAATAAAACACGATAACAATGGAACTAGACGATTTAAAAAACACTTGGCACAACCGCAGTGTACAAGCTCAACAACAAAATGTAACCTTTAAACTAATTGACGAAATGACACAAATTAAATATCATTCAAAAATTAAAAGAATTGCCTATCCGGAAATTGTTGGAAGTATAATTTGTTTAATGGCTACCATATTTATAGCACTTAATTTTTATAAGTTAGATACCTTGTTTTTGCAAAGTGTTGGCATACTATCCATAATAGTTTTATTGACACTTTCGATACTTAGTTTTTGGAGTCTTCGACATTTAAAAATGATAAATGATTTCAATGTGTCTTATTCAGAAGCATTAAAGAGGTTTGCTACACAAAAGGTGAAATTCTACAAACTGCAAAAAGTAAATATGACCTTGTGTTACGTATTATTGGTAACGACTATCATTTTGCTATCCAAGTTTTTTAGCGGTAAAGATATTACCGGCAGCAACTACTTCTGGACATTTTCATTTAGCTTTGGCTATGTCTTTTTACTGTTTTTTTCTAGATTTGTTACTCGGTTTTATAAAGATACCTTGAAAAAATCAGAAGAATTATTACAAGAATTACAACCATAATATTTAGCGTCACCAACCATAAAATGAAGTTCAATAAAATTGTATATTTATGGTAAGTGGTTCGTTGGTGAAGAACACCAACCAATGGCTACTAGGCATGTGCAAAACGTACATACTACTTCAACCTAGTTAAGAAATCGAGCAAATGTTTGTTGAATTCATCTGGATGTTCGAGGTTGGACACATGACCGGCATTATCAATAATCTGAAGTATGGATCCATTAATGGTTGCATGCATAAATTCAGACTGAAGAAGTGGTGTTACTTCATCTTGCCTGCCGCAAATAATTAAGGTAGGAATGGTTATTCTGTTTAAAGTGGTACAGGTTTCTGCGCGTTCGGCAAGTGCTACCAATCCTTCCGTAATAATATGTTTAGAGTTAGCAAATACTACGGTTCTCAGTTGCTCCACCAATTCTTTTTTGTTGGTTATGGAGTCTTTATGGAAAACATTTTTAATAAATCCTTCGTTAAAATTAGTTACGCCATCGTTGTTTATTTCATCAATCGTTTTATAGCGTTTTTCTTTTACTTCAATAGAGTCGGCAATGCATTGTGTATCACATAAAATCAATGCATGAAAGCGATTAGGAATTTTTTGCAGTGCGTTTAGTGCAATAAATCCACCCATCGATAAGCCACAAACAATTGCTTTATCGATATTTAACTTATCCATAAACGCTATTAAATCATCAGCAAACAAATCAATACTTAGTGGCGATGTCTCGTCGGTTGATTTTCCAAATCCTCTGATATCACAAGAGATTAAACGATAAGAATCTTTTAAAAAATCAAGTTGAAGCTGCCACATCGCTTTGCTGAATGGAAAACCGTGCAAGAAAATAATTGGAATGTTTCCTTCGCCAATATCATCATAAGATAAATGAAAATTATTTACAGCAATGGTTAAATTATATCCTTTCGCTTCCGTTTCCATAGTATTTTATTTTAAAAGGTTGTTGTTTATTTTTTGAATTTGGTGATGATGCCGTTTTTATCAATAGCATCGCCGTTTTTTAACTGCATGGTTTTTCCATCATTCATTTTTAGCATGCCTGTGGTAGATATGGTGGCGTCGTTTTTAAGTTTTATATTCATTTTTATTGCTCTTAGCTGACCGTTTTTACATTGATGCAGCTTGCTGTTTTTTATATAATAGCTAAGCTCTGTCATGTTATTATATTTCATGCTTGCTTGCATAGCTATTGCTGAATCTTGCTTTTGAATCATGCTTGTTTTGGTAGAATCCATCCAGTATTTCACGGTAGTTTTGGAAGTAGCGTTGTTATCTGTATGCGTTCTGTCGATAGTGGTATCGATTGTTTCGGTTTGTGCAAATCCTGCAAAAGAAATAAGAACAGTTAGCAGTAAAAGAAGATGTTTCATTTTATTTATTTAAGCGATGATGAATGATGTGTTTTATTACTACAAAATTGATAGTAAAATGCTGAAGAACGTTATATAACTCTGTCCAATTGTTATATAAATCAAGGAATTCTGGTGTATAGTTAAAATTTAAAAATGCGTTAAAGATTAAAAACGAATCTTTATAATTAAATTGTGGAAATGAAAATAACTATTATTATAACTTTTGGTGCGCTCAAATCTGGCGAGACTTCCGAAGGATGCCTCGTGTCTATTGATGCTGCCAGTCTCACGACCGGATATTAATGTAAATATTTTTTCAACGCGTATCCAATCATAAATTGGTTTAGCTAAGTTCTACTCATTATAAACAACACAAATGAAACTACTAACTATTATATTGACATTTGGTCTTCTGTCTCCTGTTTTTGGACAGGCACAAGAAGCGAAACTGAAGATCTCGCATTTAACCGGCGACTTTTATATTTATACAACCTACAATACTTATCAAGAAAGTAAATTGCCCGCCAACGGAATGTATCTGGTAACTAATACTGGCGTGGTGCTGTTTGATACGCCTTGGGACACTACGCAATTTCAGCCACTGCTTGACAGTATAAAATTAAGGCATAATAAAGCTGTAGTCATGTGCATTGCAACGCATTGGCATGGCGACAGAACTGAAGGACTTGACTATTATAAGCAACAAGGAATTAAAACGTACACAACGGTTCTTACGGATGAATGGAGTAAAAAGAACGATATGAAAAGAGCCGAATATTTAATAGCAAAAGATACTGTCTTTCATATCGAATCGTACTCTTTTGAAACTTATTATCCAGGAGAAGGACACACTGCCGACAATATTATAATATGGTTTAATAAAGAAAAAATACTGTATGGTGGATGTTTGATAAAAGGCGCAGATGCTAAAAACTTGGGTTATTTAGGAGATGCAAATGTAACAGAATATGTAACTACACTAAAAAGAGTACAGTTAAAATGCACGGATCCTTCGTTTATAATTATATCTCACAGCGACTGGAATAATATAAATTCTTTGAAGCATTCTATAAAGTTGGCAAAGAAACTAAAAAGGAAAAACAGTCGCTAACAAAATCAGGTACTAGTGTTCAGAAGGACGATTCGTGTCTATTGATGCTATCTTTCTATGACAGAATTTTATGTAATTGTTTTCAATCAAAGATTGGTTTAATCAATACACACTAGACTGTGGTCTCGCGCGAAACGTTGTGGCAACCACTGTTTACTTCAATAAAGTAACATTTCCTTTCAACACTATTTTATCTTCTTGAAAACATTCGCCTTCAAAATAATATCCATACGCATCTACCTGTGCTGGCTGTCCTTTGTAAGTTCCGTCCCAGCCAATTAAAATATCATTGCTTTCAAACACCTTATTTCCCCAACGATCGTAAATTAAAAGATAAGATGTTTTTAGAATATTGGAGCGCACCAAAAATACATCATTCTTTCCATCGCCATTTGGTGAAAACGCATTTGGAATATAAATCAATGTTTTGTCGCAACTGCTGGCTACTCTAAAGTTTACTTCGGCTTTTGCAACGCATTGATTGGAGTCGGTAACCAATACGATATAGGTAATATCATTATTAATGATAGCCGTTGTTTTCGGGCAAGTATCGCATAGCAAATTAGTATTCGGAATCCAATGATACGAAACTTGATTTGGTGAAATCGCATTTAAGTTTACCGTAGTTCCAGGAATCACCGTTAAGCTGGCAAGTGCTGTAACTGTTGGGTTTGGTAACACGGTTATACGAACAGGATAGGTTTGTTCGGCACAGCTTCCACCATTATTTATCGTAACATTATAAGTAGTAGAGGTGGTTGGAAAAACAATAGGTGTGGAGTCATTTGCATTACTGATATTGGTGTTTGGCAACCATGTATAAATAGTTGCATTCGTTGCCGAAGTTTCTGAAAATGCATGCAGTTGCACACTATCGCCAACACATATAGTATCATCTTTATAAGCACCACCTAACAGCGTACTTTTAACGACTACATTTACTGTGTCGTATATCGGACAAATGGCAGTATCGTAAGCAATCACAGTATATTGCGTAGTAACAGTTGGATGCGCAATTGGATTGGCAATAGTAGTATTGCTCAACGTTGTTGCTGGACTCCAAGTGTAATAGGTGGCACCAGTTTCTTTTAATTCTACAGAATCACCAGGACAAATAATTTTGTCTGTTGCTTTAATAATTGGCGTGTTGTATTCAATGATATTGATAGAATCTTTTGCCACACAACCTGCACTCGAAAAGGCAGTTAAGTAAATGGTATAAAAAGGTTTGGCTGTAGTTGGTGTAAATATAAATGTAGAATCTGGTGTGTAATTATTGAAAATAGTGTTCTCCACTTTCCATTGAATATTCGTAATATTCGCATTGTAAGTAATGTATGAACTATCCGTGAACAAGGCATTTTCTAAATTACAATTGTATAATTTATCCGGAATTATTTTTGTTTTTATTAATGATGGATTAATGGCTTTCGTAGCTTTAAACGTAACGGTGCAGCCAGCACTGTCGCGCAAAATTAATGCCGGTGTGTAAGTGCCTTCAGTAGTATAGGTATGCGTTAACTGGTTTTTCAAACTATCATCAAAAAATAAATCACCATTACCAAAATCCCAAATGGCTGTTACTGTTTTATTGAATGATGCATTGAAAACGACATCCAACGGAATACAACCATCGGTTGGCGCAAAGGTATAAGTAGCACTGGGTCCGCCAACAATGATATAGTCTTTTTTCAACACAGTATCGATGCAGCCAAACGTATCTTTAGTAATTAATTTCACATCAAACGAATCCGGATACGTATATACGATTCTTGGATTCTGATTGTTTTCATTGCTTATATTTCCGTTGCCAAAATCCCAAATGATAGAAGTGTATTTTGTTTCAGGAGCAGGTAGCATCGTGAAATTGGTAATCAAATCAGGACAAGATTTATAACGTGGTGCAGCTGTAAAATCTGGTGTTGTGTTGATAATCTTTATGTAATTTATTTTGATTAAAGTATCAGTGCAATTCAGTGAATCACGCAAAATTAATTTCACTGTGTAGGTTCCTGTTTGCGTGTAAGCATGTACTGGCGAAACAGTACTGGTTGAATCACCATCGCCGAAATACCAGGTATAGCTGACGTTTCCGCTGATTGGTGTTGAGGTATTGAAAAACGTAATTGGTAAATTCGGACATACTTTTGTTCTGCTTGCATAAAAGTTGGCAGTTGGTTTTAGCGAAATTATTTTCTTCTCAATAGAATCTTTACAGCCAAACGTATTGGTAATGGTATAGCGAACAGTTGAAGTATCATACCTTAAATTTATAGTTGGATTGGATGTGGTAGAAATAATAATACCATTGGTGTATTTCCAAACCATATTTTGTAATGGCGAAAACAAAACAATGTTGCTATCTAACAATTGTACATCAGAACAAGTGTTTAATCGGTTAATTAAAAAGTTAGCTTTTAATTCTGCAACGGTAATAAAACTATCAATACTAGCTATACAATTATCACCATATTTTACAGTCATTCTGATGTGATAGGTTCCAGCAACTCTAATCATCGTATCTATTGAATTTCTCACTGTATCAATATGAAAGTTTTTAGTTGAATCGATGTTGTCAATTTGTATTCTGTACGAATTTGCGTACGGTGCAGTAGTAGCTACTACCTTTAGCAAATAAGGCACACATTTTCTTTGATTACTATTGATTGCAAAATTGGGTCGATAGAAACCAGGCAACAAAATCTTCTTAAAATTAGAGCAACCAGATGCAAAATTAAATACGGTTAGAATAATTGTTCTCGCAGAATCGTTTGCATAAGTATGGCGAACCGTGTCGGCATTGGAAATTAAAATAGTACCATCGCCAAAATTCCAAACAGAAGAATCTGCACCTAAGCTTTTATTTACAAAATAAACATTAGGCGAAAAATCATCGTTGCAATAACGTGGTATATCATCTGTAATGGCTAATGGATATCGAACCCTTACCGTATCAATCAATGTATCTTGTTTACATCCATTGGTGTATGCTTGCAGAATAACTTTTGTTGTACCTGGTTCTGTTGGTGGCATATTAAAACAAACAGGCGTACTGATGCCAGTGCCACTCGGAATCCATGTAAAAATGGTAGTTGGCAAGCCACCCGTTGCTGTGCCTTGAACACATTCGCCAACACAGACTTCGTGGTCATTTATTGAACCAAAGAAATCAACTCTTGGACCTACTTTAATTTTACTAGGTGGTGGCAATCCTATAAATAAATTACACGTTGAATCCGCAAACTTAATTTCTAAATAGGGTTGGTACGTTCCAACATTTGCATACACATGTGTTTGCGTAGTTTGGTTAGAATCTAACACTTCCTGCGTGCCATCATCGTAATGAATAATGATTTGGCTGTACGGAAAATTATGCGATAACACTCCATACGAAAATTTCACAGTAAGCGGTTGGCAACCTTCATATTTATCCACTAAAAATTTCACATCATCTTGTACAATGTAAATGTATTTTCTTTTAATCAACGTGTCTTTGCAGCCACCTTCATTGGTGGTAATTAAAATAACATCATAATACACACCACCTGTGCCGCCGTTATATGTGCTTCCTGCTGGTAAAAAAACAGATGGATCATTGGATGTGGAAACGATGGTATCAAATCGAGTTCCAATTTTATAAATAATCAACCACTTAGATGAATCTGCATTGGTAGATAAGTTGGTAAAGTTGGCTGTAAACGGACTACATGATTTTTGTTTATCTACAATAAAATCTGCTTTGGTTTGTGTCACATGAATTGTTTTTATAATGGTATCAAAACAACCACTCTGCGTTTTTACAATTAATTTTACGGTGTAAAAACCAGTATCAGCATATCGAATAGAAGTATCTGAAGCAGTAGAAAAAACACCATTTCCAAAATCCCATTTTACAGAAGTTATTGGCAAATTAGCAAGTGCTTTAAATCGAACTGGTTTGTTTAAGCATGCTGTTGGCAAATTAAAATCAGCCGTAAAAGGTTGTATTTTTATTATCGTATCTTTTATAGAAGTAGTAGTACAACGATTTGGATTGGTCACTGAAACACTTACCGTATAATTGCCATATTGCGTATAAGTATGCGAAGTATTTTTAGTAGTGGATGAATCGCCATCGCCGAAATGCCACACATACGTAGAACCATTTGGTGCGTTAGAAGTGGCATTGAAATTAATCGTTGCAGGCACCGTGCAAAATGAATTTTGGCTAATGGTAAAACTAATCGTTGATGTATCAAAAATGTTTTCGTAGTTGTTTTTGGTTGCCGTGTTGGTGCATCCGTTTAAATCCTTTACAATTAACGCTACACCAAAATTTCCGCCAAACGTATAAACATGCAAAGGGTTTTGCGTGATTTCTGTATTGCCATCACCAGTTGCCCAAAACCAGTTGTTAATAGTAGTATCGCCTGCTGTAGATAGGTCTGTAAACTGAACACTTGCTGGCACGCAACCAGTTCGCGGCAACGCCACAAAATTAGCAACCGGATTTTTAAATACCCTAATTTGTTTGGTGACAGAGCTTTGTTGAGTGCCTTTAAAAACAGTAAGCGTAACAAAATAAATTCCTGGTGTTGGATAGATAGCACCCGGATTACAAATAGGCGATGTATTATTGGTGATGCCTAATTGCCAAAAGCAACTGTCCGGATTTCCGGTTGATGTATTTGAAAATTGAACTGCTAAAGGTGCGCATCCTTTGTCTTTGCTTAGGGTGAAGTTGGCACTTAGTTGAGCTTGCGCAAAAGCAATTTTTACCGCGATAAAAATTATTAAAAAGGATAGCTTTTTCATACGTTTTTACTTTTATCGATTATAAACAAACTAGTTAACTGAAAGCATACTAATCATTACAACACAAACATTTTGTTTGATTTTTTATAAAAAAATAAAATAAAAATTCTCTGTTGTAAGAATTTGTTTACGGCAATAATAAATGTACTGTTTATTATAATAGGTAGTTAAAATAATTTAAATTATTTTTTAGAAAAAGCAAAAAGTCTTTTGGTACTAATTGTTTTACTGATGTAATGTTGTAAAAAAATCCATCGCTTACACGATGGATTTTCTTTTTAATCTTACGACTTAGTACATAAATACCTTCAAGGTTTCAAAAACCTTGAAGGTATTGCTAGTATGCGGCTTAGCTTTGTGTAGTTGTGTACTTGTGCGCTTTGAGGCTATTGAAGAACTGTGAGTGTACATTGAACGACCGTGAGTGTCTATTGAACGACTTTAAGTGGTCATTGAACGACTTGAAATTGCTATTGAACAAGTTGAAGTGGTTATTGAACAAGTTGAAGTGGTTGTTGAACGAGATGAAGTGGCTATTGAACAACTTGAAATGGTTATTGAACAACTTGAAGTGGTTATTGAACAACTTGAAATGGTCATTGAACGACTTGAAATGGTTATTGAACGAGTTGAAGTGGCTATTGAACAAGTTGAAGTGGTCATTGAACGAGTTGAAGTGGCTATTGAACAAGTTGAAGTGGTCATTGAACGACTTTAAATTATCATTGAAGTAAATTAAGTGGTCATTGAACGAGCGTTATTTTTTGTCTGAACCCTGATTAAATGATTGCATGATTGGCGTGATTTTTTTGAACTGTGATTGGTTAAAATAGCAGGAAGATGATAATATCTTTTCAAGCGAAGTACATTTCAAAATGACTAAAAACTTTCATATGAAAGTCTTTTGCTTTAATATGGAGTATTTGCATACTGCCAGAAACAAAAGCAGATGATACAAAATATCACTGAGGTCGCGAACAGGATCACTGAGCTTGCGGACTGAATCACCGAGCTTGCGAACGACTTCAGCGCATTTTCGGTATAAAACAGCCCTATTCCAAAGAAAAACGCTGAGTTATCAGAAAGCATCAACGCTGCTGCTAAGCCGATGGATGTTGGGTTTGTAATTTGTGAAGAATAGTTTACACCTTTCCTGTATTAGGATGGTGAAAGTTGAAGATTAAGATTAGAAATTAAATAAGCATTTGATTATTTATAAAGAAATACTATATTTGACTACGAGCATAAGCTACGCAAATACAATATAGTATTGGTTGTATGTAAGAAACGAAGGTTCGTAGATAAACAAGTTAGCGGTCATGCTAAGACGACAAACCAAAACTACTACTAAATGGCACGACAGATAAAAACTGCTGCAGAAAAACTGCAAACAAAAATCAGAAATTTACTTTCTGACAACGATGATATTGCTGACAGAAATGGCAAAATTAAAGTTGAGAATAAAACACTATTTTCATATAGCCCGACAAATATCAAGTATGGAAAATACAGGTATTATCCCACAAAAATTGAAAGTATAGTAGAAGAAGATTTTGAAGTTAATTTTCCACTAACAAATGAAAATCTATCATTACTTGGAAGCAATATTTCAAACCCTCCAAATGGAGCAAAGGTTATTATTGACCTTTTCAGAAAATCAGGTAAGCCGAAAATAAACAAAGTAATTATTGGAAATGCTGAAAATAGTATTGATGAATTCAATGTATCTGTTACTAAAGACTTTTACGAAATAGTTTTAAGAATAAATAAAGAGGAAAGTAAGGACAAGGCAATTCGGTTTAACAATAGAATTCAACCCTTTCTTGAATCATTATTTAATATTGTCTCAAGTAGCCAAACTATTGTTCGTGACTACTCATTACTATTAGAAGAAATTATAGCAAGCGGACAAGTTACACAGCAAGACATTATTGATTTAACTAACAGACTTGACCAGGGCAACAGTATAAATGTTGTTGTTGAGAGACAAATAATAAAACAAGCAGAATGGCTTATAGAAAAAATTCAAGAAATACTTGATGAAGGTAAAATAAACACTACGAAAGCAAAAGAACTTGGAAATAAACATTTTGGATTTCCAAAAACAAGTATTACTGGACCTGAACATCTAATGGAAAAGATACTTACAAAATATGGGAAGTACACATTGTTTGGAGTTCCTGTGTTAATTAACACCGACAAATATGTTGTTCATTCAGGGCATTTATCCCGTTCACAATTTGACATAATTTTGATAAATCATTTGTCTGACATTGAAGTAGTTGAATTAAAAAGACCAGACACAACTATTCTTGATTATGATGAGAATAGAGGTAAATTTTTTGCATCCAAAGAATTATCAATTGCCGTTTCACAAGCAGAGAGATATATATCCGCTGTTTATAAGGACAATGACGAGGATTACAAAATTAATAATCAAAAAATTAAGGACTATCTAAATAGTCAAATAGGAGGCTCAATGACAGTTGAAATTTGCAGACCTAAAGCTTTAATTATTTTAGGTTCATTTTTGACAATTGCTCCTGATTACAATACCTTAGATCCTAAAACACAGAAAAAAGTTAGTTTTGCTGCATATACTACAAATTACTTACAAGCGTATAAAGAGCTAAAAGACTCATATAAAAACATATACATATTGACATATTCTGAGCTAGTTGAAAATGCAAGGACAAGATTACTTACAGATGACTAAAAAAGGAGCACAATTGCTTAACAGCACATTGGCAATAGGCGGGGTTTCGTCTCCGTTTGACAGTTTTGTGGTAGCCGAAAGTTCAGTTCTCCGAACAAACTTTTGTGCTGAAAAGCCCGCCCATCGCCAATCTGCAATACGTTACCTGCAATATTATTATCCATTATTAATCCACCAAAATGACTAATGCTGAACTAATTACTTATGGGGTTATTCACAAACAAATTCCAAAATATTTATTTAAGTATAGATACATAGATGCTCACCTTGATGATATAATTCTTAAATCAGAATTATGGTTTTCATCTGCCGAAAAATTTAATGACCCTTTTGATTGCCAGATTAAAGTAAATACAGTAAATACACATCGAGAAATAAAAGATTATTTAGCAAAATTCGCACAAACGTTATCTAGAAAACAAATAAGAGAATTGGCAAGCAAATTATATGAAAATAATGAAGATCGTCACAATCTATTCAATTCAGTTTTTTCAAATGATTTAAACAAACGAGGTTTATGTTGTTTTTGTGAAAATGAAACTAATATTTTACTTTGGTCACATTACACTAAATCTCATAAAGGAGTTTGCCTAAAATTTGATGTTTTAGAAGATCCTGAATTATTTGTTTTCCCAATTAAAATTAAGTATGAAGAGAAATATCCTGTTTATAATCACTTAAGAGATAGTGAAAAAATAATTGAAAGTTTAATAGGAACTAAAGCTAAATGCTGGGAATACGAAAAGGAAATGAGAATAATGAAACCAAGTACTGGAGCGTTTAAATTTAATAAATCTGCACTAGTGGAGATTATATTTGGTTGTAATTGTGAAGAGAAGGAAATTAAAAGAATTAAAAAACTAGCTCTTGATTCTGGATACATAAATACTATTTTTAAAAAAGCAATAAAGAAGGAAAATGAATTTGGATTGGATTTCATTAATGGATAATAATACAGATGTTACACTGGCTAAGCGCAAATGGTAATAAAATGTTTAATTTTATTTATGTTTGCCACTTGTGCCTAGTCAGGGAAAGTTAGTGGTAATGCCATTAAAAATTTCAAATACCTAAAATGACAGTTGACAATTATTTAAAAGAACACATTCCACACAGAATTAATCTGTTGGTAACGTTTCGAGATAGATTTAAAGATTTAAGCGATGACAGGAGAGAAAATGTTCGAGACCTTTTCCGTTGCTCAAAAGATATTTCAATGCTAATGGCTAGGTTTCTTCTAGGTGAACTTGGAATCAAACTAAAGAAAAACGACGCAATTCTGTCTCCAGAAAAGGACACGGACTGGAAAAAAAGAATATCTGATTTTAATTTAAAAACACTAAATATAGACAACATAAGATCTAATACTCAACTCAACTATGACATTTTAACTATTTTAAAAGCAGCCAATAGAGCGGTTGCACACATTCATGAAACTGACGTGAACCATGAGATTAAAACAAAGTACGAGGAACCAATCTTAATAAGAGTTATCGACTTTACTGAAAAAGCAATTAAGACAAATTTTTATGAATCTACCGGATTTGACTTTGATGCAATCATGACTACAGATTGCAATGAAATGCACAGAGAACGTCTTCGATTGTAATTCCAATACTGGCACAAATCTGGCGAGACTTCCGAAGGACAACTCGTGTCTATTGATTTAAGCAGTCTATGGTTGGATGTGCAAGGCAACCATTATTTATTTCACCAACGTAACATTTCCTTTCAGCGTTATTTTTTCACCTTGAAAACATTCGCCTTCAAAATAATAACCATACGTTTCTAATTGAACAATTTGGTTTTTGTAGGTTCCATTCCAACCAGCATTTATATCTTTTGATTCAAACATCTGGTTGCCCCAACGGTCGAAGATCAACAAATAAGCTGATTTTAAAATAGTAGAACGTACTTTAAAAACATCATTCACACCATCGCCGTTTGGTGAAAATGCAGAAGGAATAAAAATTTGTGTTTTGTCGCAAGTGTAATCCAGCACGCGCACGCTAACGGTGTCTTCATTTTTACAATTGTTTCTATCGTTAATAGAAACAGTATATAAAGTAGTTTGTATTGGCGAAGAAGTTGGATTAAAAATAGTAGCATTAGAAACCAAATCAACCGGAATCCAGTTGTATGAGTATGCCTGATTTTGCGTAGCTGTTAACTGCACTTGTTCGCCTCTGAAAATGACTGGTTTGTCAACCATTGCATCTATTGCAGGAATTGGATTTACGGAAACAACAATAGAATCGTCAGCAGAACATCCATAAATATTATGTACAGAAATAAACACGGTTTGTGATGCAGTTGGTTTTATTTTTATAGAATCAATATTGTTAGTTTCAAAGGTGTCGTTTCCTGAAATCCAAATAATATCATATTGCGAAGCCGTTCGCACATTTGCTTTTAAAGTAACCGAATCACCAACACAAACAGCAACATCAATTGGATTTATTTTTATCGAACGGTTTTCCAGTTCAATGCTATCTAACGTGGAACAGAATTTATAATCAGCTTTAAAGTAATACCATTTCTTGCCTTGTGGCTGCGTGATTTGTAAAGTCAGATTGGTGCCAAGTAAATGCGTTAAATCTCTGGTTTCATACCAACTCACGCTGGTGTAAAAATCTACAAAGGCAAAAGCAGAAACAGAATCGGAACAGAATATTTTTTGCGAAGATAAATCAACACTTGGTAAGGTATCATTATACAACACTCTAAAGCTATCTATCGTTTCGCAACCTAAATAATATACTTTTAAATAGTACATTTTTTCAGGAACAGTCTGGCTTAAAACAATGTTTGCATCATGTGAAAACACAGGATTGAAGTCAGGAAAGAATGACCACGATAAACTATCAAAATTAGAAATTAAACCAATTAATCGCACAGAATCAGCGCATACTAAAACGGAATCAGAAATAGCAATAATTGGTTTTGGTTTTTGACGAATTAAAATACTGTCCACAGAAAAACAACCTTTGTAAAATGCTTTGATATAATAGGTTTTGATGCTTGCCGTAGTTGCCAATGACAACGTATTATTATTGAAATGCGGAACAAAAGTAGTGCTCGTTGACCAATACAAGGAGTCAAATTTATCAACAGCAATTTGCATGAATATACGATCGCCGATGTTGCAAAACGTAATAGAATCAGGCGCGGTGATAGTTGGTACCGTGTCATTAAACAACACAATAATACTATCTGTTGCAAGACAACCATCAACAGTGGCTTTCACATAATATTTTACTATCGGTAAAGTTTGCGAAACAACTAACGGATTGGATGTGCTGATAACAGGAACAAAATTCGCATTCGTGCTCCATTGAATATTCGTAACAGTTCGTGTAATTAAAACACGCACTTGTTGTTTACAAAACTTCAACGTATCCGGAATTAAATCCTGATTGATTGTTTTTATTTTTACCTGTATCGTATCTTTTTTTATACAGGTTTGATTGTTGGTTACTGTTACAATGTAGGTAGTATTTGCATTGACTGTTGCCGTTGGATTTTGTATGGTTGTATTATTTAAACCAGTTGCCGGCGACCAGCTAAATGTATTGTTAGTAGTTGGCGAAACCGTGAGTGGCAACGTAATACTTCCACCAACGCAAGTAGTTAATGAATCTGGTAAAGATGTCGTTATTTCTTTTAAAATTCCAATGGTTTTGGTAATGGAAGACGAACAACTATCTGATGAGTTTACGGTGAGTGTTGCTGTTATGGATGTAGCCGTTCCATCATAAATAACAAAAGGATTTTTTATAGTAGATGTAGTTCCGTTTGAAAATGTCCATTTCCAGGTGTTGATGTTTATTGGATCCACACTTTGATCTACAAAACGAATGGTATCGCCGCGTTTTAAACAGGCAATATTTTGCGCAATAAAATCGGCTTGTATTCTTTTAAAACGCAATACAACTGTTTGTGTTGATGTTGCATTACAGGATTCATTTTGATTACAAACTAAGGTAACCGTATAATTTCCAGCCGCAGCATACGTATGCGATGGATTTTGTAAAGTAGAAGAATCGCCATCACCGAAATACCATTTGTAAGTAGTAGCACCAAAACTATTATTAGTAAAGTTGACTGTGAAATTATTGCATTGTAAATTAGGTGCAAAAAAACTACTGATTACTTTCAATCCGCAATCCACTACATTAAATTGAAAATCGCGAATGGTTCTGGTTAAGCGCACATTGTTTCGGAATTCATCTACACAAACACCCACAACAAACTGACCAACTGTATTTGGCGTTCCGGATAGCAAACCGGTATTCGGATTTACTGATAAAGGAACACCACTCAACACATTGGCTAAACTATAAGGCGCACGCCATTGTACATTTATAAATGGCGGTGGTTCATCGTTTGGTGTTTGTCCGCCAGAACCATTGTTTAAAGGGTCTGGCACATCTGCACCAGAAAATGGAACGCATAAACTATAGACTAAACGGTCGCCATCAGCATCGGTTGCTGCATGGTTGTAGGTGATAGGTTTATTGTTACAAATATATACAGGTGGATAGTTTAGAAAAACAGGACTGGTATTGTTAACATGCTGTCCATTAACGGCTGGTGGAATATTAATGCTATAAGTTGCGCCCCATTCTATATTTCCGCTAACAGGATCTTTGGTAATATTTAAAATGCTATTGTTTCGGCAACAACGCTGATAATAAATTGTATAGCCATTATTATTTGGAGGAAGATTTATGATACCGCGATATTTTGTCCAGTCAATGCGCTCGGTAATTGCAATAGTTGCACATGGATCAACCAAAGGTGAGTTTAAGAAACTATCAAATGGCAACGTAAAATTAAATTGAGTTTCAACAGAGCCATCATAAACTCTAATAATTGCAGGATTATCTAGGAATGCATTTGGATTTGCTCTAATGTCATCACGATATACAAACAGTGTGATTTCAAAATTATTGTTTCCAAGGTATTTATAATTCATCACACCACCAACAATATGCGAAGCATGTGTAGATAAAAATTGTAATAAGCAAATTACAAAAAATAAAAATTTTGTTTTGCGAAAATCCATTGCAAGTTTTGAAATGGAAATATACAAAAGATTATTTTATAAGAGAAACATTTCCTTTTAACGTGATCTTTTCACCTTGCAAACATTCACCTTCAAAATAATAACCATAAACTTCTAGTTGTGCTGGTTGATTTTTGTAGCTGCCATTCCAACCTATTGTAGCATCATAACTTTCAAATACTTTGTTGCCATAACGATTGTAAATAAGCAAATGATACGATTTTAATGGAGCAGATCGAACATTAAAAACATCATTATAACCATCGCCATTTGGTGAAAACGCGTTTGGAATAAAGATGTTGTTTTTGTCGCACACCGTATTTTCTACTCGAACGCTGACAGTGTCTTGTGCTTTGCAATTGTTTCTGTCGTTTACAAAAACAGTATAAGTAGTAGTTTGTGTTGGTGATGATGTTGGATTGAAAATGGTTGAGTTGGAAACCAGATCAACAGGTATCCAATTGTAAGCATAGTTTTGATTTTGTGTAGCATTCAATTGTACCTGTTCGCCAGTATTTATGATAGGTTTGTCCACTGTAGCATCAACAACAGGCAATGGATTTACGGTGATTTGGAAAGAGTCATTTATTATTTCACAACCGGACACACCATACGCTTGGAAATAAACTGTTTGTGTATGATTTGGAGTAAATGATGTTGTTGAGTTTTTTGTTATATTTCTTAAAGTATCGTTGTAATTCCAAACAAGTGTGTATTGATTTGATACGCCTGTAATGTCTATAAATTGAATGTTTAAATTAAAAGTTAATTCATTACCAGCACAAGTTGTTCTATCTTCTTTAAAATATTTTACTATTGAATGACGAACATTTATACTATCTATTACACTACAAAAATTATAATTTGCTCTAAAGTAATACCATTTTGAAGTGTCATGCTGATTTGTTGTAAACAATAAATTCGTTGTAATAATAGAATCAAAATTTCTATCTATAGACCAAGTTGCATAAGTATAAAAATCAACAACTGCTTTTAGATTCACTTCGTTTTTGTTATTGCCACATGGACTAAATGGTGTATATGAAAGTTGAACATTCGGCAGCGTATCATTATAAAAAACAGTAATGCTATCTACACTTTCGCAGCCGGAATTAAATGTTTTGATGTAGTATGTTTTTTGTGGTTCAGCTTGTGCGAAAACCAAGATTGAATCGCGTGAAAGTATCACATCAAAAGTAGTATTTGCTGACCAAATTAAACTGTCATAATTACTAATGGTTGCTTGTATTCTGACAGAGTCTTTGCATACAAAAACGGAGTCACTTAAATCAATGCTTGTTGCATCTTCAGGAATTCTTACAAAAATCCTATCCGTAGCAGAACAAAAATCAAAGGTTGCTTTTATATAATACGCTTGAAATGGAATATTCTGAATAGTAGTAAATGATGGTTGGTTCGACAAAACAGGTGTAAACGTTGGACTAGTAGACCAAGTAATCACATTTGCATTAGATACATTAGCGCTGAGTGTTATTTGGTTGCTGCAAAAGATTGCACTATCATCTAATGCAATAGAAATTTGGTTTGCATTGTAATTGACCACAATACTATCTGTCACAAAACAATCTCTGTAAAATGCTTTTATGTAATACACTTGTCGCGGATTATTTTGCACCACATTGATATTTTGCGTTGTGCCAATTACGGTTGTAAACGTTGGTTCTGTTGACCAAATCAGAGAAGTGAATTTTCGTACAATAGAAGTGATACGAATGTTGCCGCCACAAATATTCAGTGAGTCAGCCAGTGCAATACTTGGCAGCGTATCTTGTACCGTTACGATGATACTATCTGTATTGCTGCATGTTTGGTAATTTGCTTTGATATAATATTTTACCGTCTTCGGAATTTGCGTAGTAACCAATGGATTTGAGGTAGAAAGAATCGGTGTAAATGTTGACGCAGTTGACCATATAACATTATCCGAAAAATCAATATTAGCTGTTAAGGATATTTGGTTAGAACATTGCAGAATATTATCTGCTAAAGTAATTTGAGGAATTGTTTTACTGTACAATGCAACAATACTGTCAATGGCTTCGCATCCTTGCGCAGTAATTTTTACATAATACTTTTGTGTTGGTAAAGTCTGCGCAACACTAATGTTTGCTGATGTTCCAAGCACAGGCACAAATGTATTGGATGTTGACCACACCACAGTTTGTCCGTTAGAAAGCGGCACACTTAAGCGAACAGAATCATTACATACTTTTACCGTATCGCTTGCATTTATTTGTACGGTATTAATTGTTTTTAACTGCACACTATCAAATTGCACACAAGTATCACCATTGGCTAAAACCGATTTTATCGTTACATAATAAGTGATATTCGTATTGGCTGATGTAGTAGGATTTTGAGCATTTGGATTACTTAAACCTGTTGCTGGTGTCCATTTAAATGTATTATTTCCTGTCATCACCAAACTTAATTGCGCGGTGCCAACATTGCTGCATTTAGTTATAACTGGCGTAATCGTATAAGGTGGTTTTTTAAACAAACGAATGGTTTTTGTAATAGTAGAAGTGCAGCCATTCGTCGATGTCACCAACAGTGTTGCGGTTAGTGATGTGTCTGTACCATTATAGAATAAAGTCGGACTTTGCAGGTTAGAAGAATCACCATTAGAGAATGTCCATTTCCAGCTTGCTACATTAAATGAATCGGTGCTTCTGTCAATAAATTTAATAACATCACCACGTTGTAAACAGGCACTTACTTGTGTTGTAAAATCGGCTTCTATTTTTTTGTATTGAATAGAAATAGTTCTGGTATAATCAGCAATGCACGAATTGGTGATGCTGTTTAAAGCAACTAGTCTAACAGTATAAATACCTGTTTGTCTATATGTATGAGATGGATTAACAGCTAGTGAAGAATCGCCATCGCCGAAATACCATTTATAAGAAGTAGCACCGGAACTTTGATTTTGAAAATCAACCGTGAAACTGTTGCATTGTATAGTTGGCGCAAAAAAAACTGCTGATGATTTGCAAATTACAATCTATAATATTGAATTGAAAATCGCGGATTGTTTTCGTTAGCAGTTCGCCGTTTCGGTATTCATCTACGCAAATACCAACCACAAATTGTCCAAGCGTATTTGGCGTTCC
Organism: uncultured Saprospirales bacterium; assembly: GCA_938008535.1. Classification (GTDB taxonomy): domain Bacteria; phylum Bacteroidota; class Bacteroidia; order Chitinophagales; family JADIYW01; genus JADJSS01. The sequence goes on from CALLKF010000146.1 coordinate 28,826, forward strand.
GGTTAGCAAACCAGTTCTTGGATTGATGGCCAAAGGCACACCGCCAAGCATATTACTTTCACTATATAACGGATCCCAAATTACGTTTTCAAAAGGCGGTGCTTCTAACGTAAACTGATTTAATGGATCGTTTGGATAGGCACCTGAAAATGGTGTACACAACCGATAGACCAGCGAATCACCATCGGCATCAAACGCGCGGTTATCATAAATAATAGGTTTGTTTACGCAGATATAAACAGGTGGATAATTTACAAAAACAGGCGATGAGTTGGGTACATGCTGGTCCAAAACGGATGGCGGAATATTGATAGAGTAAGTCGCGCCCCAATCCATAGCACCACCACCGCGCGAGTCGTAAGTCAGATTTTGAATGGTATTGTTTCGGCAGCAACGTTGGTAATAAATAATATAACCTAAATCGTTCGGCGGCAAAATTAAGGTGTCTTTGTAATTTGTCCAGTTTACACACACCGCACCAGAATCAATTCTAGCGCAAGGGTCTGGCTGAATTAAAGGCAAGGTATCATCAAAAGGTTTTGAAAAGCCAAAAACAGTTTCTGAAACGCCGTCCCAAATTCTGATGCGCGCCGGATCATCTAATGGCGGAACACCGTTTACGCAATCTCTGTAAACAAACAGCGAAATTTCATAGCGGTCATTTCCTAAATATTTGTAATTCATCACACCACCAACAATATGCGTGGCATTAGAAAAAAAATAAATTCCACAAAAATAAACCAATATAAAAAAACTGAGTAGCCGTTTTTGCATTTTATAAATTTATGAAGAATGTTGTAATTTAACTAAAATAATCTGTAAAAAGCATTCATTCAAATACAATTTAGCATCTTTGCATTTAAAAAGTATAATGTTCAAGCGCAGAATATTCAACAACAAAGAGGTAGGATTCGGAACCGCAACTATTGGAAAAGAGGAGCGTCTGTTAAATAAAAATGGAACGTTTAATGTAAACAGAAAAGGACTTAATTTTTTAGAGCGGTTTAGTTTTTTTCATTGGATGATTAATACTCAATGGACAACCTTTTTTGCGATTGTAGTCATTTGTTTTTTTCTGTCGAGTGCAGTTTTTGCATTCATTTATGATTTTGTTTTAGGTGCTTCGCATTTTCATGGCATAGAATCTAAAACATCTTCAGGAAATTATTGGGAACTTTTTTTCTTTAGTGCTCAAACAAGCACCACAGTTGGTTATGGTCGAATCAATCCTGCATCCAACATAGCAAGTTTCTTTGCAACGATAGATGCACTCTCTGGTGTTTTGTATTTCGCCATTGTTACTGGTTTATTGTATGGACGTTTTTCCAAACCTATTCCAAAAATACTATTTTCAAAAAATGGTGTGTTTGCGCCATATAAAGATAGTTTTGCCTTTATGTTTCGCTTAGCAAATAAATTAAATCATCAGTTACAAAATGCTGAAATTAGAGTTATAGCATCTTTGATTGTGGATGTCGATGGCAATCCAATTCGGCAATACACAGAATTGGAAGTTGAACGTAAGGAAATTATTTTTTTAGCTACATCTTGGACTATAGTACATCCAATTGATGAGAAAAGTCCTTTTTTTAATATGAGCAAAGAAGAGTTTGATATATCAGAACCAGAATTTATGCTACAACTCAAAGTATATGATCAATCGTATAGTCAAGATACGTTTATGAATACTTCTTACCGAAAAGAAGAGATAATTTGGAATGCTAAATTTGAACCTATTTTAACGAGCAGCAATTCTATCAATTACGTTGATTTCACGAAATTCAATCAAGTAAAACAGTTGTAAAATTTGACAAAAGTCAAAACTTAACATGGAATTGCTTTTTTTTTTAATACATAAGCATTACTTTTGATGTTCATTATTAACAAACTAAATCAGAATTTATGCAAAAGTTTTCTTTATTGACTATTGTATGCTGTTTTACATTAATGTTTACAGCATGCCAAAAAGAAACTCTTCTAGAAACAAATTCTAAAAACCCTACCTCAATCAATTCAACTAAAACCACCAATCAAACAAAATCAGACCTGCAAGGAGTTTTTGATGATGAAGGTTTAACGGCAACCTACGAATTAGATGTTGCTGACTCATCTGCTATTGCAACTGTTTTCTTCAAAACGAGTAAAAATTCAAACGGTGCTGCTGTAGCATGCTACAACAACACACCAAATCCAAACCAGTGTGGAACATCTTTTACCTATTCTTCTTGTCAGTTTGGGTTAGAAATGTGGAACGATCCAACGAATCTTTATCTTGATTTTGACTTTTCTAGTCAATTTGTTGGAACACGCAGAGATTGTTATGGTAAAACATGTAACTATTGGATAGTTCCTTATTTCCAATTGCGTTTATACAATGCTAATGGTGCTGAAATTGGAGTAGTTAATTTAAGTAGCTCAAGTATTACTACTACTGGAAAAACCTTTACAGTGAATATTGCATCGTTAGCAAACTATGGTAATGTAGCTTGTGTTAGTTTATCAGGTTATTTTAAAGCATTAAAAAAATGTACTGGCGGCTGTGGTGGAAGTTATGGTTCAACACAATGTGTAGGAACTTACTGCATTGCTAACAATGCATGTCAACGTTTTTGCTTACAGGTTTGTCCAAGTGTTTGTCCAACAGTAAGTGAAATAAATGTAGATAGACTAAAAGTTTGTGGAAGCGGCTCTATTAAAGGAACTGTAACTGTAGTTGGTGATGCAAGTAAAACAGCTACTGTTTGGACAGTTGATGGTCAAACATATTCAGGTAATACGGTTTCTATTGCATTGCCATTAAATAGCACATGTTCTACCATTACTAAAAATATTACGGCAAAAGTTATTTGCACAACCGATCAATCAGTTTTAGCTGAAAGAAGTTTTTCTGTAGACGTAAATCCAGCATTAACAGCTAGCATTAACGTAGATAATTCTTCTTGCAACGCAACAATTGATATTTCTTGTCCTTCTGATATTGTAGACATAACTTGGACTTATGGAGCTGAGTCAGGTATAGGAAATACAATACAAGTTGGAAGCAGTCCTGAAACTATTTATTATACAATTTCGAAATCAGGTTGTTCTTACACTGGTTCACAAGATAATGTTATCTGTTTGCCATTCTTACAATCTATTACACCAAAATCTAATCAATAGAAATATAATTTTCTAATTTTTTAAAGACCGTCAATTTATTGACGGTCTTTTTTTTTATTAAGGTATTAGTTTTATTTATAATGTATTGAGATTTAAACCTTTAAATTCATAACAACACTTGTACATACAACATGTATTAACACTTTAGTAAAGCAGTTAAAAGAGTTAGTTTAATTGATGAATGTCAAGGAATTACATATTGTTTATCTTATTTTAACACGTAAGCGGAACTCTTTAAACAATCTACTGAGCAACCAATCAGCTACTTTTGCGGTCAATCTCAAAAACAAACTAAATTTATTTTATGCAAAAAATCTCTTTACTAACTATTGTATGCTGTTTAACACTAATGTTTACAGCATGCCAGAAAGAGACTCTGCTAGAAACCAACCCAAAAACCAACCCAACTAACATTACATCATCAAAAACTAACATCACGAATGAATTATTGATGGATGAAGAAATGATGGCTTCTTTCGAATTAGATGCAGCAGATTCAGCAGCAATCGCGTCATCATTTTTAAAAACAACTAAAAATGCTGGAAATGGAGACATTGCAGCTTGTTACAACAACACTCCAAATCCAGATCAATGTGGAAACTCATTTAAATATTCTTCTTGCCAGTTTGGTTTAGAAATATGGAATGACAGAACCAACTTGTACTTAGATTTTGACTTTTCGAGTCAATTAGTAGGCACACGCACTGATTGTAATGGAAGAAGATGCACTTATTGGTTGGTTCCATATCTACAATTGCATTTATATGATGCAAATGGAACAGAACTTGGCGTTTTGAATTTAAGCACTGCAAGCATTAACACAAAATCAAAAACATTTACAATTAATATTGCTTCTTTAGCAAGCTATGGTAATGTAGCATGTGTAAGTGTTTCTGGCTATTTCAAAGGATTGAAACAATGTTCTGGCGGCTGCAATGGAAGTTATGGCTCTATACAATGCGTAGGTACATATTGTGTAAGTAACAATGCTTGTCAACGTTTTTGTTTACAGGTTTGCACACCACCACCGCCACCACCTGCTTGCGCAACTGTAACTAATGTAACAATCGATAAAAGCTCGCTTTGTGGAAGCGGAACAGTAAAAGCAGATGTTGTAATTACTGGTGATGTAACAAAAACAACCACAACGTGGACAGTTGAAGGTCGCGATCAAGTAATTACTGGTACTTCAGTGAATCTTAATTTTTCTGAAAATACGACTTGTGCGCCAGTTGTTAAAAAAATACATTCTAAGGTAATTTGTAATGATAATCAAACTGTTTTAGATGAGAGAGATTTTGTGGTAACAATAAATCCAGTTTATAATGCAGAAATTGTTACCGACAACTACTTTTGTACCACACAATTATTGGCTAGTTGCAATGATATCGAATCAAATACTACCTGGACGCTTGGTGAAAATTACGGAACTGGGTCAACAGCTCCAACAAGTAACATTCCGAGTAAAATTACATTTACAGTTACTAAATATGGCTGTACATATGTGTTTACTAAAGATGATGTAATTTGTTTTTCTTTATTAAAAGGAAACAAACCTACAGAAAAATAACTTTAGTAGTTTATTTTGTTATTGACCGTCTCAACCCAATTGAGACGGTTTTTTGTTTAGGATTAATTCGTAATTAAATTTTAGATTTCACTTTTTGCGCTGACCTATTCAGCGTACTTTTGCAGCATGTCAATTATCGATGAAATTCATAAACGCAAAACGTTCGCTATCATTTCGCATCCGGATGCCGGAAAAACGACATTGACCGAAAAATTCTTGTTGTATGGTGGTGCCATTCAAACGGCTGGTGCTGTAAAATCTAACAAAATAAAAAAATCTGCGACGTCGGATTTTATGGAAATTGAAAAGCAGCGTGGAATTTCGGTGGCAACTTCAGTAATGACGTTTGAATATCAAAACACCTTAATTAATTTATTAGATACACCAGGTCACAAAGATTTTGCGGAAGATACTTACCGAACGTTGACAGCAGTCGACAGCGTAATTTTAGTGGTTGATTGCGTGAAAGGCGTGGAAATGCAAACCGAAAAACTGATGGAAGTTTGCCGTATGCGCAACACACCGGTAATTGTTTTCATTAATAAAATGGACAGAGATGGAAAAGATCCGTTTGATTTGTTAGATGAACTGGAACAAAAATTATTTATAAAAGTGCGTCCGCTTTCGTGGCCCATTAATATGGGTACGCATTTTAAAGGTGTGTATAATTTGTACGATAAAGAGTTAAATTTATTTAGAGCTTCTGGCACCAAAGTAGAAGAAGAATTTGTTACGATTGAAGATTTGAACGATGAAACTTTAGATAAGCAAGTTGGAAAAGCAGATGCCGATAAGTTACGCGAAGATGTTGAACTAATTGATGGTGTATATGAACCATTTGACGTAGAAAAATATAAAACTGGTGAAATTGCGCCAGTATTTTTTGGTTCTGGTGTCAATAATTTTGGTGTTAGAGAATTGCTGGAAACTTTTATACGCATAGCACCATCGCCGCGACCACGTAATACTGTACAACGTGTGGTGCTGCCAACCGAAGAAAAATTTACAGGTTTTGTGTTTAAAATTCACGCGAACATCGACCCAAATCATAGAAGTAGAATTGCTTTTTTGCGTGTTTGTTCCGGAAAATTTGAACGAAACGAGTTTTTTTACCATACGCGTCACGATAAAAAAATGCGTTTCAGCAATCCAGTTACGTTTATGGCTTCAGACAAAAGTATTGTGGAGGATGCTTATGCTGGCGATGTAATTGGCTTACCTGATACTGGTAATTTTAAAATCGGCGATACCTTAACTGAAGGTGAAAAACTTCAATACAAAGGCATTCCGAGTTTTTCACCAGAAATTTTTAAAGAATTGGTGAACACGGATCCGATGAAAACCAAACAATTGGAAAAAGGAATTTTGCAATTGATGGAAGAAGGTGTGGCACAATCGTTTACCATGCACCAAACACAGGCAAAAATTATTGGAACGGTAGGCGAGCTGCAGTTTGAAGTAATACAATATCGTTTACTGAATGAATATGGCGCGTCGTGTATTTTTAAACCAATCAATTTTTATAAAGCATGCTGGATCACTTCAGAAAATGCAGCAAAATTGAATGAATTTATTCGTACAAAAGCAAATTATATGGCGTACGATAAAGACAATCAGCCGGTATTTTTAGCCAGCAGCGAATGGATTTTGCGCTTAACACAACAAGACTATCCGGATTTGCAGTTTCATGTAACATCTGAATTTAACAGAGACGAAGTAGTGGCATAAGATGCAGTTACTAATCACTAATCACTAATTACTCACTATGAATGCACGCGTAGAATTTTTTAAAAATCAAGTTGGAAAAGAAAAATGGCAATTTCCATATCCGTTAATGGATTGGATGACGGCTGAAGCTGTAGAAGCCGAAGAAGGTTTTGTGAAAATGCGGTTTACAGTGAAAGAGTATATGCTGAACCCAATTCAAATACTGCATGGTGGCGTTGCTGCTACTATGTTGGACGAACTAATGGGTGCTGCCGGATTTTTAATGAACCGACCTGTTGGTTACGCCACCATAAATATGAATGTTGACTACCTGCACAGTGCTAAAGTGAACGATGTATTAATTGGCGAAGGAAAAATAATACGCGCCGGCAAAACCGTAATGCATGCAGAAGGCAAATTAACAAATGCCGATGGAAAAGTAGTTGCCAAAGCTACTTCTAACTTAATAGCTACTCAAATTGTAGTAAATATGTAATAAATAAAATAAAAAATACAAATAACGTCAGAATTTTCTGACGTTATTTGTATGTAGAATTTAGGATAATTAAATTATTCTAAATGAATAAGTTATGTATTTGCCCTGAAATTAAGGTTTGCCATTTGGATCTGTAACGATGCTTGTTGTCGTTGTAGCTGAAATTTTACCGTTTGGATCAGTAACAATTGATTTGCCGTTTGGATCAGTAACGATGCTTAAAAGTGCGATGATGATTGCTGTAATAGTTCCCATAATTTGTGTTTGTTTATTTTGTTAACACAAAGATGAGAAAGTGTTTAAAAGTATAATAATGCAGGAATATAAGTTTTGTGACAGCTTAATATTAGCATAATAATCCCCTAGTTAGCACGTAAGTTGCTGAAAAATAATGACATACAGATGTTAATACACATTAATTTATTGAAAAATGTGACAAATAAGTACTCAATTAAAATGTTAATTTTTTTTCTTTCTGGTTTTTAATTTAAAAGGGTTTAGGGTTTAGGGTTAATAATATTACATAATACTAAGTAAGTAGTACATGTCAAATTTGATACAAATCAAGTAAAGTATAAAAAAGTAATATTAATACTTGTGACTGTTAAAATAATTGTTTATATTGTACTATATTTCATAAAATGCTTATTTTCAATATTTTGAATAAAAAGTAAAATCAAAAATGTGACAATATGGAAACCCTAAAAGAACTCGTAAAAATTGTTAACCGTAAACGTTTATCTAAGATTGACGTATTTGACAAAACATTTTTGAATCAAAGCAACGCTAATCTCTACTATAAACTATATGAAGGCATTGAATCTGATAAAATAAATGATGATGCCGAAGCAGCTAAGTACTTATATGGTACTGATGAAAAAGATGCAAAGTTTAGAAAATTAAAATCTCGTTTTAAAGAAAAACTAGTTAAAACCATTCTACTCTTTAATAAAGATGAACTTTTTAATTATGATCAAGGTAAAATCTATTATGAATGTATTACTGATTTTCAAACCATTGAAGTATTAGTTAAATTGACTGGAACATCTACTTTAGTGATTGAATTAATCAAAGACCATTATGCACTTTGTTTGAAGTATAAATTTTACGACATTTTAATTAAATACTCTTACTATTTATCCACTTATTTCAGTTTGCGAGGAAAAACAAAAAAATATTATGAAGAAAAAGCAAACTACTTACTATACTCTGAATACAATAAAAATGAGCTAGATTCTCGTCAAATTTATAATGAAATTATACTTCAATTTACATCATCACAACCTATTACAGAGACATTGTTGTCTAAAATTAAAGGTTGTGTAGACGAATTAGAAAATATTGTAAAGAAAGTTGATAATGATGAAATTGTCTATTATTATTATTATTCTAAGTTATTATATGAAGAGAATACTGGTAGTTTAGATACCATTATTTTGTATTGTGATGAAATAGAAAATATACTAATTAATAATGTTTATGTATACAATAATTCAAAAAAAGTAGTTATTCTGTTATATCGCTTGAAATCATTTTTACATCTTAGAAGATATGAAGAGGGTATTGCACTCTATAGAAAGGATATTTCTTTCTTTCCACAAGAAAGCAGCTACAACTGGTTCGTTCTAAAAGAGTTTGAATTTAAACTATACTTACAAGGCAATAAAATAAAAGAAGCGTACGAAGTGTATGAATCGGTATTAGCCAATAAATTTTATAAACGCCAGGTAGAAGAACTTACCGAAAAATGGAAGATACATCATGCATATTTGGTATTTATGGATAGTTATTTAAATAATGGTGATTACAAATTCAGTTTAGCCAAATTTTTAAATGATGTACCCATCAACACACGCGACAAAGGTGGCTACAATTTCGCCATTCGCATTGTAGAGTTGCTGTTTCAGTTTGCGCGTGGCGAATACAATATCATTTTCCAGAAAATGGATGGTTTGCGTGGCTACCGAACTCGCTACCTGAATGATAATACCTACAAACGCAACCACTTATTTTTAAGCTTATTGTTAAAGGCCGAAAAGGAAGGTTTTGACGGCAAAGCCATGAAAAAAGCCGATTGGAAAGAAATAGACGAACTAAGAAAACTAAACACCTACATCATCGCCGATTGGGAAATTATGCCTTACGATGTACTTTGGGATATTTTTGTGGATCTGGCGAAGAAGTAATTTTTACCTTACTTTAGTAAATACATTAAAGAAACCATTACTTGCATTTTCTTGTGTTATAAGTGTATCGTTTCGTAATGCATAGATAATTTTCCAAATATTAACACCATTTGTGTAATAATTATATGCATAAGTAGAGTCTATTGGTGTAATTGCTTGTTTATTCCAGTACACTCTTTTTATGATAAAATCTGTACTGATATCACTATAGAATTTAATAATGTCCTGGTTACTTGTTGTATTATAAAGAAATTCAACAAACGAATGTTCCGGATAAAATCGTTCTGAAACAGAACCTCCAAATATAAACCGTAATTGCCATTTTCCATTTATATAATAACGTATAGAATCTAATGGTTTATTTTTGAGTAGATGGTTTGTATCATTCATCATGTTAAAGATATGGGACAGCGTGTCCAGTAATTTAATACGCTCAGAATCGACCTTAGGTATAGTGTCAATTGGTGGTTTTATTGGGTCTGGGTCAGTACCTTTTTTCTTACAAGAATAAGGTGCAATAAATATGGCTATTAAAAGTAAGCTGGAAAATATTTTTTTCATTTTGCAAGTGTTATGCCTTTTATAATAATATAAATATAGAATTTTTTATTTTCAGTAGTGTTTAATAATTTATTAAACTCAATACCTACATCATTGCCGATTGGGAAATTATGCCTTACGATGTACTTTGGGACATTTTCGTGGATCTGGCGAAGAAATAAATTGTCTCACATATTGTGTCATGGCGAGGCACGAAGCTATCCCACTCCAAACCCAAACATACCCACCTGTTGAAGTGGGTAGCTACTGAAAACTTTCCAAAATACCCACTTATACAAGTGGTCGAATTTTAACAATTTACCAATTTAAACACTTGTACAAGTAGGTTTTTAGCTAGTTCGCATAAAAATACCCACTTGTGTAAGTGGGTATAGGTACTTAAAACTAGAACTGTGTTTAGGTATTAGGTAGGTGTGTTGGTAGTTGAAGTAGTAGAACCTGTTCCGCCTTGTCCGCTGAAGCGTGCTTTTAACAATTCATAAACCGTATCGGCACCTTGAATACCAGCTTTTGCAGCTGCTTCAAAATTTCGATAAGCAGCCAACGCAGTAACATACGCTTCAGAACCAGCCAGCATTTGTGTATCGTCTATTTTTTCCGCTAATTTGTTAATTTCCACTAACAAAGGATCTAATTGCTGGAACAACGTAAGGTCTTTTTTTAATTCAGCCACATTAAAATACGCTGGTAAAAAAGAAGGATTGTTATCCATTGCCGTGATGGCATCTTCCACAAAAATTTTGTTATTGACATCTACTTTAGGAATGGTTTTACGTTCGTCCTGTGTTAAACCCAATAACATAGGTAAGTTTGTTTGAATAGTGGCAATAGCTGCCTTTACTGCGTCGATTTGTGTTTGTGTTAATACAATCGACAATTTGTTATCTGTGATGTTACTCATGATTTTGTTTTTTTAATTGTTTCAATTTGTGCATCCAATTACATTTCCTTTCGTATAATAAATACATGAATCAGCTGTAATGAAAATTCCATAATAAATAAAATCTCTTACAACTAAAGCATTTATTCTGCTTTTCCATGTCGTATAATTATAAAAACCACTTGTTTGTATTTCTTCACCATTCTTCTTTACAATAATTTCAATAGAATTTTGAAATACGAGATTTGTACTCAAATTAAAATGTAACCAACAATCTGTTTTCATTGGATTTGGATATACAACTAAATTAAATGTTGATGGTGCAGGACAAGAAGTCTTAAAATGAGAAAAGCTGAAATTCGGATCAGATAGTCTCTGATATCTAGTTTCATAAAAATTAAAAACAGATTTATCAAAATCATCTGCATCTGAAAACGAATGAATTGTCCAATTGGAAGGATTAATATTACCGATGATATTTCCAGAAGTATCTGTTTCAGTTATTTCATCTAAATTAAATTGCTGTTTTTCTTTTTTACAAGAAATACTTGAAAGGATGATTAGAATTGCAAATAGTTTTTTCATTTTTTCATTATTGCTAATTATTTAAATATTGAAAGTATTATTATGATTAAAGTTATTTTAATATACTGTCGTTTAATGCATTTGTGTCAAACTTTTTAAAATCATTTTTTATTATTACTCCATTTTTATCAATTAGAATTCCTGTAGGCATACTTTTTATATTAAATTGCATTTTTATAGGACTCAACATGCCTTTAAAATCACATGAATTCATCCATTTTATTTTATCTTTTTTGATGGAAGCTAACCAGTTTGATTTTTCATTGTCGTCAGATATACTTACAAAATTTATTTTATCCTTTAGTTTCTTATAATGTTTTACCATTGATTTATGATTAATTCGACTACTTTGACATCCAGAGCTCCAAAAATCTAAATATGTATACCTGTTATTTAAACATTCAGATAAACTTTTTATTGTGTTGTTCGAAAATTTTAAAAGAATATTATTTACAGTATCGCCAATATTGAAAGTTTTATTAATTTGAAATGCTTCTTTACACAGATTGTATGTTGTATACTGTTTATAATCAGTAGGCAAGCTATTGAAAAGTATTTTTAATTTCTGTTTGTCAAAATCATTCGCACCTAAATGAAATCGAATAAAATCTATAGCCAAATATGAATCAGGATTATTTATCAAGTATTTGTATTGTTCTTTTGCTGCAATATTTTCAAAAGAATCAATTTGTGAAAGGAATAATTCTCGTTCTTTCTCGGTAGTATTTGTATTTCGCATTTCCTTGAAAAGTGGATCTTCAAATATTCTGACACTATCCAGTATCCGTTTAAAATATTTATATGAGTCGTTAAGCTTAGAATTTTTGAATATAATTTCCTTACTTGTTGCGTCTATTTCCATTTCATAATTGCCATCATGCATCCAAAAAAAACGTGTAGTACTTTGGTCATCATTTAGTGTCAGACTTACTTTTTCTGGTTCAACAATTTTAATTACAATAGTCCCTTCATTTTTTTTAGAATTGTCATCATAAATTGTTTTTCCATTGTCATTTACAAAAATAGAACTTAGAGTTTGAGCATTAATTACTTTATAATGAATTACAGCTATTTTATTTTGAGCACAAACACAGTTAAAAATAAAAACTGCTAATACAATTAATACATTTTTCATAAATTTAAATTAAATAATGCACGATGCTTAAACTTATAAGCATCGTGCATTTGTTATTAATAAGTCACACAAGTGGCATCATAATGATTACTACAATCATTACGTGATACTGGTGCCATGTCTTTCCATTCTTTTTTCTTGTACGGGTCAACAGAAGGGTTAGTTTGCTTTCCATTTATTAATATTTTACCTGTAGAATTAAAAATCGTTAAACTAGCACCAGTTACTTGTTCATAAAACGCTTGTCTTTCATTGACATTCAATCTGTCAAGTAACGAGGCGTGATTATTAAATCCTCTAAATTTGTCTTCGAATGTGACGACACTCGATTTTAGTAAATTAATTTCATCGTTTGAATACATTTTGGTACTTTTTAATGCAGTTACAACTTTTGCCTGAAAAGACTTAGTAACATCAAATGTGTTCGAGTTTACATTTACTTTTTTACATGCAATAAATGCGAAAGTTATTAATACAATAACTACAAAAATCTTTAAATTTTTCATTTTTTACTATTTAAAATTAGCTTACTCTGTTTTAATTCTAAATAGTATATTTGTAATACAACAAAACCAAGGGTCTCCAATCCTGTTTTTGTATGCGCCACTGCGAAAGTAGTGGCGTTTGTATTTTTATACCTTATAAAATCAACGGCTTTTCAGCATCCGCCATTTGGTAATCAATAAATTGGTTGCGCAACCTTTTTAAACAAAACTATATGTGAAGATACATTATAGAAATAATAATAAATATCCAAAAATGTATAAAATACAACGTGGTAAAATACAAATTATTATTCTTAATTAATTGTTTATCAAGTTATAAGTGTATATATTTGGTTTAAAGTATAACATTAATGGAAACACTGATAGAATTAACCAAAATTGTAAACAGAAAACGGCTTTCTAAAATTGATGTGTTCGATAAAACCTTTTTAAACAAAGACAATACCAATTTATATTATCAACTATATAGTGGCATTGAAAATGGAAATATAAAAAACGATGATGACGCAGGAAAGCTATTGTATGGTACCGATAAAAGCGATACACGGTTTAAAATGCTAAAGTCGCGTTATAAAAGTAAGCTGCTAAAAACTATTTTGCTTTTTAATAATGATGAGCTTTTTAATAATGATGCAGGAAGAGTTTATTATGAATGTATTACTGACTTTCAAACTATTGAGACATTAATTAAAATTACAGGAACTTCAAATCTGGTAATAGAGTTAATAAATGAACGATATGCTATCTGTCAGAAATACAATTTTTTTGATATACTTATTAAATATTCATACCATTTAACATACTATTATAGCTTAAAAGGGCAATTGAAAAAATACTACCAAGAACAAAATCGATTTAATGAATATTCAAGTATATATAGAAGCGAACTTTCTGCAAGACAGATTTATAATGAAATAATTATACAATTTACATCATCACAGCCAACTAATGAGAGCTTGCTAGGCAAGGTTAAATCATGTTTATATGATTTTTCTTTAATCTTAAATGAAATAAAAAATGATGAGATAATTTATTTATTTTATTATGCTTCAATATTATATGAAGAGAATGTTGGAAATTTAGATTCAATTAATAATTTGTGTGATAAAATTGAAATATTATTGAAATCAAATAATATTATTTCAACAAACACAAGGTTGTTAACGGTTCATATTTATCGAATAAAAGCATTTCTACATCTTAGAGAATATAAATCTGGATTATTGATTTTTAATAAAGACAACTCATTTTTTCCTTTAGAAAGCAGCTACAACTGGTTCGTTCTAAAAGAGTTCGAGTTTAAACTATACTTACAAGGCAACAAAATAATAGAAGCGTATGAGGTGTATGAATCGGTTTTAGCCAATAAATTTTACAAACGCCAGGTAGAAGAACTCACAGAAAAATGGAAAATCCATCATGCGTATTTGGTTTTTATGGATAGCTATTTAAATAATGGCGACTACAAATTCAGTTTAGCCAAATTCTTAAACGATGTGCCTGTCAATACGCGCGACAAAGGTGGTTACAATTTCGCCATCCGAATTGTGGAATTGCTATTCCAGTTTGCACGCGGCGAATACAATATCATCTTCCAAAAAATGGATGGCTTGCGTGGCTATCGAACTCGCTACCTGAATGATAATACCTACAAACGTAACCACTTATTTTTAAGTTTACTATTAAAAGCCGAAAAGGAAGGTTTTGATGGCAAAGCGATGAAAAAAGCCGACTGGAAAGAAATTGATGAATTAAGAAAACTCAACACCTACATCATTGCCGATTGGGAAATTATGCCTTACGATGTACTTTGGGACATTT
>CALLKF010000147.1 GCA_938008535.1 uncultured Saprospirales bacterium
GATGGACAAATTGACGGAACTGAAAAAAATCTTTTGGTTAACTTAAAAAGTAAAGCAAAATCATTTCCTTCTAATTTAGAATCACTTTTAAGTTAATATGAGAAGATTACCTGTTTATTTTTTATTAGAAAACTTAAATCTCTTAAGTGGTTGTTTTAATTCAAACTATTTTTTAACTGTTGAATCGTTTCGATTGGATTTGCAGAATTGAAAACGGTATTACCAGCTACCAAAACGTCAGCGCCATTATCGAGTAGTTTTTTAGCATTTTGCAGCGAAACACCACCATCAATTTCAATTAATGCTTTTGAGTTTTTCTTTAAAATTAATTCTTTTAAGCGCGCAATTTTATCGTATGTATTTTCAATAAATTGTTGTCCACCAAAACCAGGATTCACGCTCATCACGCAAATCAAATCAATATCAGCAATCGTATCTTCTAACAAATTTATTGATGTATGTGGATTGATAGCAACACCAGCTTTTAAACCAACACTATGCATTTTTTGTATCGTTCGATGTAAATGCGTACATGCTTCAATATGTACGGACAAAGTTTCTGCACCAACATTTTTTAATTGTTCGATATATTTATCAGGTTCAACAATCATCAAATGCACATCAAAAGTTTTTGATGTTAATTTGTGCATGGCCTGAATTAACGGAAAACCGAATGAAATATTTGGAACAAAAACGCCATCCATTACATCGATATGTATATAATCGGCAACGCTATTATTCAGCATTTCAAAATCTGCTTGCAAATTGGCAAAGTTTGCTGATAGAACCGATGGCGCAATGATTGGTGTTTTCATTTGCTAAAGATAAAAAAGTTATTGGTTATTCTTAAAATGCATTTTTCACCAATGACAAGTGAGTAATTTCCAATTACTAATTCAAATACGACTTCAATTCCTTAGAAATTGCAAATCTTCGCATTTTACGCAATGCTTTATCTTTTACTTGTCGAACGCGTTCGCGTGTTAAGTTCATTTTTATACCAATTTCATCTAATGAATAAGATTGATTAAATTCATTCAAACCGAAATAATATTTAATGATTTCTATTTCTCTGTCTGCCAAAGAATGTAAAGCATGTTCTAGTTCATCATGTAAAGATTCATCCATTAAATGTGTATCAGGTTTATCCATGGTGTCGTCCGTCATCATGTCTAAACTTGTTGTTTCATCATCATCACTCAAAGGTGAATCAATGGATAAATGATAAGAAAGTGTTGCACGTAAAATTGCCAACTCGTCTGGCTTCATTTCTAAAATTTCTGCCAATTCATCGTTTGAAGGTTCACGTTGATTTTTTTGTTCAAAATCTACAATTGAACGTTGTATTTTATTATAAATAGTTGCTTTGTTCATTGGTAAACGCACTACACGTGGTTGCTCAATTAATGCTTGTAAAATAGATTGGCGAATCCACCAAACAGCATAAGAAATAAATTTAAAACCTTTAGTTTCGTCAAACTTTGTAGCAGCTTTTATCAAACCAATATTGCCTTCGTTAATTAAATCATTCAGTGCCAATCCTTGATTTTGATACTGTTTCGCAACAGAAACTACAAATCGTAAATTTGATTGAATGAGCTTATCCATGGCTTCATGGTCACCATCACGAATTTTTTTTGCAACAATTACTTCTTCTTCTTCAGACAACATTGGAAGCTTAGAAATTTCGTTCAAATACTTGTCAATGGAAAAACTATCACGCGATGTGATTTTGGTGGTAATCTTTAATTGTTTCATGCTAATTTGAGGTTTAAATATGTATTGATGCTAAACCTAACATGAATCAAAAAAATAGTAAAAAGATTTTTTTGTAGAGTAAATGTCATAGCCAGCATTTAAAGTTCTAAACTAAGATACGTTAAAAAGTATTAAATTGTTTCATAAAACAAAAAAAAAATCCAAATACCGAAAAACGGTTATTTGGAATTTTAGTATAAAAAGATAAAAAGTTGAATTAATTAATTCGCGTTTTCTTCTTTTGGTATCAATACTTTTCGGCTTAATTTAAATTTACCGGTTTTAGCATCAACACCTAATAATTTTACTTTGATCATTTCGCCTTCTGTTAACACGCCTTCTAAAGTATCTAAACGCGCATGTGAAACTTCTGAAATATGTAACAAACCTTGTTTGCCTGGCATAAACTCAACAAATGCACCGTAAGGCATAATTGATTTTACTTCTGCTTCATACACATCACCAACTTCCGGAACGGCAACAATACCTTTGATGCGTTTCCATGCAGCTTCCATGTTGTCTTTATTGTTAGATAAAACAGTTACTTTTCCAATACCACGTTCTTTATCTTCTTCAATGGTAATAACAGTATTTGTTTTTTCTTGAATTTCCTGAATGATTTTTCCACCAGGTCCGATTACTGCACCAATAAATTCTTTTGGAATATTGATACTTTCAGCGCGTGGTGTTTGTGGTTTCAAATCAGCGCGTGGTGCTGGCATGCATTGTTCCATCGCTTCTAAAATATGTAAGCGGCCACGTTTTGCTTGTTCTAATGCTTCAGATAAAACTTCGTAAGAAAGTCCATCAACTTTTAAATCCATTTGAACACCGCAAATACCATCTCTGGTACCAGTTACTTTAAAATCCATATCACCTAAATGATCCTCATCACCTAAGATGTCAGATAAAATAGCATATTTACCATCTTCAGCGATCATACCCATGGCAATACCAGAAACTAATTTTTTAAATGGAATACCAGAATCCATTAATGCTAATGAACCAGCGCAAACTGTAGCCATTGATGAAGAACCATTTGATTCTAAAATGTCAGAAACTACGCGTATGGTATATGGATTCACATCATCAGAAGGCAACATTTGTTTTAATGAACGTTGTGCTAAATTTCCGTGTCCAACTTCACGACGTGAAGTACCACGCAATGGTTTTACTTCACCTGTTGAAAATGGTGGAAAATTATAATGCAACATAAATTTGCTATATGTTAATTCTTCTGCTTTGTCAATCATTTGCTCATTAGTTTTTGCACCTAATGTAACCGTAGTTAATGATTGTGTTTCGCCACGCGTAAATAATGCAGAACCGTGTGGTGATGGCAATACGTCAACTTCCATAATCAACGGACGAATTTCGTCTGTTTTTCTGCCGTCTAAACGAACTCTGTCATTTAAAACAGTGCGACGAATGGCATCTTTTTCAATTTTATGTAAATAAGTAGAGAACAAACCTTTGTTGAAAGTTGGTAATTCTTCTTCTGTAATAGTTGCTAAAAAATCTTCTTTTACTTGCTTGAAAGCAGCTTTGCGTTCGTGTTTTGCAGATGCAGATTTTGCAATCTCAATAATTTTTGCTTCAGCAAAAGCTTTGATTTTATCATAAAGTGCAGCATCTTCTTCTGGTGTTGCAACTTCTACTTTTGTTTTGCCACATTTTGCTTTTAATTCAACTTGTGCTGCGCATTGTTTTTGAATAATTGCGTGACCAACTTTTATTGCTTCAATTAAATCTTGCTCACTTGCTTCTTGTGCTTCACCTTCAACCATTAAAATATTATCAGCAGTTCCTGCAATAATTACATTTAATGCTGCTTTGTCAGCTTGTTTTGGTGTTGGATTTACAATAAATTGTCCATCTAATTTTACAACACGAACTTCTGAAATCGGTTGTTCAAAAGGAATAGTTGAAATAGATAAGGCAGCAGAAGCAGCTAAACCAACTAATGAATCTGGTGCTACGTTTTCGTCACTTGAAATTAAATAAATTAAAACTTGTGTGTCATTTCTGAAATTATCAGCAAACATTGGACGAATCGCTCTGTCTACAATACGACAAATTAAGATTTCGTAGTCAGTTGCTCTTCCTTCACGTCGATGAAAACTACCTGGAATTCTTCCTGCAGCGGCAAATTTTTCCTGGTATTCTACGGTTAATGGAAAGAAATCGATTCCTTCTTTTGGTGTTTCAGCAGCAACTGCTGTAGCTAACAACATACAGTTGCCAACTCTTAAAACTACAGCACCATCTGCTTGACGAGCCATTTTTCCAGTCTCAATGGTAGCAGTTCTACCATTTCCTATATCTACTGTTTGAGTATGAATATTAAATTGCATCTAATAAAATTTTTGTGTAATAAATAAAAAAGCGAGGCAATGCCTCGCTGTGATAGCTTAAGTTTATTTTCTTAAACCTAATTTTTCAATTAACGCTCTGTATTGAAGTATGTCTTTGTGCGCTAAATATTTCAATAATTTTTTTCGTTGACCTACTAATTTGTATAAAGAACGAGTAGAAGAGTGGTCTTTTCTGTTCGTTTTTAAGTGGCCTGAAATGTGTGAGATTCTGTGAGAAATTAAAGCAACTTGTGATTCTACTGAACCTGTGTTGGTAGCTGAACCACCAAATTCTTTAAAAATTGTTTGTTTTTGTTCTGTTGTCATCTTAATAATATATAATTGTCATCCAAAAATTTATCCCGAAAATTCGGAATGCAAAGATAAGTATTTTTTATGTTAATACAAAATTATCAATGCAGATATATCAAGTGATACCCAAAAGCATCAAGGTTTTTTAAATCTTGATGTTTAAGTTAGAATAAATAAGGTGAATTTTTAACTATTTTTACATCGAAATGGAAATTACAGTATTTACAAATGGCGATTCGGCGGCAATTAGCACGTGGTCGAATGTTCCGTATTTTTTTACTGAAACACTAATTTCCAAAGGCGTTAAAGTAAATCGTGTAAATATAAGAACATCTAAAATACTGAAAACGCTTTACAGAATAAGCATTTGGCAAATTCTGAAACGTACGAAAAACCATGATGCCTACGAATATTACCGAACTAAAATTCACGATTGGTATATAAATTTAAGGATAAAAAATGCGGTGAAAAAGTACCCAAATTCGGATGCGTTTTTGTATTTATCGTTTAGTTTTTCCGCAAAAAAATATTCAGCAAAACCTACTATTTTATTCGGCGATTGGACATTTGAACATTACTTCAATTACTTTAAAAACAGAGCGCCTGGTTCGTTAGAAAAAGAGTTTATCGACAGAGAAAATGAGCACATAGAAAACGCAGATTTGGTTTTTGTGTTATTTCCAAAAGTAGCTGAATACATGAAAGTTAAATATCAAAACCCAAATATTTACTATATAGGAAACGTGATTAATTCAATAATTAATTCAAATGAAAATAAGATTTTAGAACTTAAAAAATCATCTAATAAAATCTTATTTATTGGTAGCAATAAATATAAAGTTGGTGCAGATTTATTGGTAAAAGCATTTGTGATTGCTCAACAAAAAAATCTAAATTTAGAACTACATTTTATTGGTTTAAAAAATTCAGATTTTACTGATTTACCTAGTAATGTTTTTTGTCATGGTTATTTAAATAAAGAAAATGAGATTGAACGAAAATTGTATTATGAATTACTTTCAACTGCAAAAATGTATGTGAACACCACGCCAAAATGGAGTGCGTTTTCTGCAACGATTGAAGCTATGTATTTTTACAATCCGATTTTGATTTCGCCGTATGATGAATTTTCGCAGACGTTTGGCGAAACAAATGATTTCGTAAATTATGGTTCTGCTGATAATGCCGAAATCTTGGCAAATGATATCTTGACGTTATACAATCATCCAAATTATATAGAAATTTGCCAGCGGACTCATGATGCAGTCAGCCATTTCACTTGGGAAAGTTATGTAGATAAGTTTTTGAAAATTACAAATAATTACATTAAAAATCATACGGTATAATTAAAATTTCCAATGCATGCATTTAAATCACAACTTTATAATAAACTTCATTTAACATCTATAATTCCTATTTCTTTAACACAATTCTTATTTTTGGCTATCTTAAAAATAAGCATCTTACATGTCTACTTACCAAACACCAGAAGGAATCGAAATCAAAGGCAAATTTACAGCAGAATACGCTGAAATATTAACACCTGAAGCATTGGCATTTTTTGCAAAATTGCAACGCAAACACAATGCTCGCAGAAAAGAGCTATTGCAAAAACGCGTAGAAAGACAAGTTCGTTTGGATGCTGGCGAATTACCAGACTTTTTACCAGAAACAAAATCTATTCGTGAAAGTGACTGGACTGTTGCACCTTGTCCTGCAGATATTCAAGACAGACGTGTGGAAATTACTGGTCCTGTTGACCGCAAAATGATTATCAACGCTTTGAACTCAGGTGCAAAAGTGTTTATGGCAGATTTTGAAGATTCTAATGCACCAACCTGGGAAAATAATATTTCTGGACAAGTGAATTTGAAAGATGCTAACAACAAAACGATTTCGTTGGAATCGAATGGTAAGTCTTATAAATTAAATGAAAAAATCGCTGCGTTGTTCGTTCGCCCGCGTGGCTGGCATTTGTTGGAAAAACATGTCTTGGTAGATGGTGAACAGGCGAGTGGTTCAATCTGGGATTTTGCTTTATACTTTTTCCATAATGCAAAACAACGAGTAGCACAAGGTAGCGGAGTTTATTTCTATTTGCCAAAAATGGAAAGCCATTTAGAAGCACGTTTATGGAACGACATTTTTGTAGATGCACAAAATGAATTAGCAATTCCTCAAGGTTCTATCAAAGCAACCGTTTTAATTGAAACGATTGTTGCGACTTTTGAGTTAAACGAGATTTTATTTGAATTGAAAGAACATTCGGCTGGCTTAAACTGTGGTCGCTGGGATTATATTTTCTCGTTCATTAAAAGAACCGTTAAGAACAAACAATTCTTAGTGCCTGATAGAATGCAGGTGACTATGACTACACATTTCTTAAAATCATATTCTGAATTGGTGATACAAACGTGTCACAAACGCAATGCATTTGCAATGGGTGGCATGGCTGCACAAATTCCTATTAAAGACAATCCAGAAGCAAACGAAATTGCTTTAAATAAAGTACGTGCCGATAAAGAACGCGAAGCAAAAGCAGGACATGATGGAACTTGGGTAGCGCATCCAGGTTTAGTGCAAATTGCAATGGATGAGTTTAACAAATACATGCCAACTCCTAATCAAATAGATAAAAA
Organism: uncultured Saprospirales bacterium; assembly: GCA_938008535.1. Taxonomy (GTDB): domain Bacteria; phylum Bacteroidota; class Bacteroidia; order Chitinophagales; family JADIYW01; genus JADJSS01. Next base: position 7,064 of record CALLKF010000147.1, read on the forward strand.
AAGAGATGACGTACATGTAACAGCTGCTGATTTATTAGCAGTACCTACAGGAACTATTACTTTATCAGGTTTAAAAAATAATATCGATGTTGGAATTCAATATTTAGAAGCATGGTTGCGAGGTAATGGTTGTGTTCCAATTCATAATTTGATGGAAGATGCTGCTACAGCTGAAATTTCTCGTACACAAGTTTGGCAATGGGTGCATCATGAAGATGCAAAATTAGATGATGGCACAAAAGTAACGGCAGAATTGGTTCAACAATTAATTAACGAACAAGTTACAGCTTACAAAGCAACGTTAGGAGATAAATATTCGACTTCTAAATTTGATTTAGCAACCGAATTATTTACAAAAATGTCTTTAGAAGATACCT
>CALLKF010000148.1 GCA_938008535.1 uncultured Saprospirales bacterium
TAATTTTTCGATTGCTTCTTCTTTAGTATTTGCAATAAAAAATGAAGAAGTTGGAATATTATTTAGTTGGTAGAAAGTTTTTTGTTTTCCTTTATCTTGTATAATTTTCAAGATTTCAGGATTTGGAATAATGGTTTTCCCTTGTTGCTGAAGCTCAATTAGTTTATCGACATTGATATGTTCGATTTCCCAAGTCAGCACATCAGAAATGTCTGAAAGTTTTTGAATTTCATCAGCATCCGTAATGCTGCCAATAATATGTTTGTTAGCAATTGTACTTGCAGGACAAGTTGCGTCTCTATCTAAAATATTAATTTTTGCAGAAATTTTCGATGCATTTTCGATGAACATTTTTCCTAGTTGTCCGCCGCCGATAATGCCAATAGTTTTGGTGGTTTGCGTTTGCATCGATTGTAAAGATAAGAAATTTGTTCCGAACATTCGGAACAGGATTTTTAATATTAGCTTAAGTAGTTTCCTTGGTTATCCATTTTTCTACTTGTGGTGCTTTATAGTTTTTAATCTTTTCTAATAAATCAGTAATATTATCACTATGTAAGAGCATCTGCTGGTATTCTTTTTTTAAAAATTGCTTGTCAACCATCGTTTGAATTAATGCTAAAAGTGCATCGTAGAAACCATTTGTATTTAACAATGCAATTGGCTTTTTGTGCAAGCCAAGCTGCGCCCAAGTCAGCATCTCAAACAATTCTTCCATTGTGCCAAAACCGCCAGGCAACGCAATCATAGCATCTGACAATTCATTCAACAATGTTTTTCGCTGATGCATGGTTTCAACTTTTATCATTTCAGTAATACCGTCGTGTGCAATTTCTTTAGTACTTAAAAAATTCGGAATTACGCCGATTACTTCACCACCGTTTTGCATGGCACCATTTGCTACTGCGCCCATTAATCCAACCTTTCCACCACCAAAAACTACACCTATATTTTGTTGCGCTAAAGTTTTGCCAACCAAATAAGCTTGTTGTTCAAAGACAGCTTCACTACCAACATTTGCACCGCAATAAATCGTTATTCTTTTCATAGCTAAACAATCATACCAGCAGCAATAGTTTCGTTAGTTGCTTCATCTATTAATATAATACTTCCTGTAATTCTATTCTTTCTATAAGAATCAAAAAACAAAGGTACTGTTGTGCGTATGGTAACTCGTCCGATATCATTCAAGCCAATTTCCACATCATCTGTAATACGTTGCAATGTATTTATGTTGAGTTTGTATTTTGCTTCTTTAATAATACACTTGCATTCTCTAGAAGTATGACGCAAGATATACTTGCCGCGCGACACCATTTTTTTCTCGTTCATCCAGCAAAGCATCACATCAAATTCCTGTTCAACGGTTGGAACGTTATTCTCACGAACGATCATATCGCCACGCGAAATATCAATTTCATCTTCTAAAGTAATAGTTACGCTTTGTGGTGCAAATGCTTCCTGCAAATCGCCATCCATCGTAACAATAGATTTTATTTTTGAAGAGAAACCACTTGGCAATGCTTTCACTTTATCGCCAACACGGAAAACGCCACCTGCAATTCTGCCTGCGTAACCACGAAAATCGTGATAGTCATTCTTCATTGGACGAACCACATATTGTACCGGAAAACGCGCATCAATGTGATTTATATCTGAACCGATATGAATGGTTTCCAGCAAATACAATAAAGTTGGTCCTTTGTACCAATCCATATTTTCAGAACGGTTAACAACATTGTCGCCAGCCAGCGCAGAAATTGGAATAAAATGTACGTCTTTAATATCTAATTTAGAAGCAAACGCTTTGTATTCCTGTACAATTTTATTGTAGGTTTTTTCGTCCCAATCTACCAAGTCCATTTTATTGATGCAGACAATAATATGCGGAATTTGCAACAACGACGCAATATAAGAATGGCGATATGTTTGCTCAATAATACCTTTGCGCGCATCTACCAAAATGATAGCCAAGTTTGCTGTTGACGCACCAGTAACCATGTTTCGTGTGTATTGAATATGACCTGGTGTATCTGCAATAATAAATTTTCTTTTTGGTGTAGAAAAATATCGATAAGCAACATCGATTGTGATGCCTTGTTCGCGTTCAGCACGCAAGCCATCTGTTAGCAACGCTAAGTTTACATATTCTTCGCCACGTTTTGCAGAAGCCGCTTCAATCGCATCCATTTGATCCTGGAAAATTGATTTGCTGTCGTACAATAATCTTCCGATCAAGGTCGATTTACCGTCGTCCACACTACCTGCTGTAGAGAAACGCAAAAGTTCCATATCTAAATAACCTTTGCTGTCAAAATTTTCTATTTCTTCTACTGTTGTTGTCATGATTAATTTTTAGTTTTTATAAAAGCAAACAAGTTTTTTTCTTTTAATTTTAAAAATGGTTTTTCAAAAAACTCATAAGATACTATTGCAATGATTAAGGTTCCTACATACGAACAGAAATAAAATGAGTACATATTGAATGCATTATATTTTTTCAACAACACATAAGCCAACGGAATTACCATAGAATGATACATGTAAATTCCATACGTTACTTGTCCTAAGTAAGAAAATATTTTATTATCTAAGATTGGAATTGGCTTACCGAAAACAATAATACACAGAATAACATACATGTATAGAATGGCTAAAACATCTTGTGTAAAAATTCCAGTCAGCAATAAAACAATGATTAATGCAGTGGCTAAATATGCTCTTGGTACGGTGCAATATTTTTGCAGCACATCCATATTATTGATCACCATATACGCGCCAAAACCACCTGCACACATACAACTAATTCTATTTAAATACATGGAAAACACAGCAAACGTTGATAGTTTGGACAAAAGACCGCTGTGTAAAACATATTTACTAACGACTAAAGCCAAAATAGCGAGTGCATATATCGCAAAATATAATAGAAAGACTTTTGTAATTCCTTTTTTTTCGTTTTTAGATTTATTTAAAACAAATGGCCAAAACAAATAGAAAAATTCTTCTACACCAATGCTCCAAGTAAAGGTCGCGTAAGTTGCGATGCCGTCAATAATAGATGCAATTGAATAGGTAAATTGCGGCAAGAACAACATGCTTACTATAAAATAATTATTTTCAGAAAGCAGCATTCCGTGTTTGGATGGATGTTGTTGTACAAAGAAAAATGCTTTATGTAATGGTTCTAAAATTGCAAGATTTGGTAAGATTTTCCAGTAGATAATGATAGTTAAATAATACAAAGGCCAAATGCGCAGAATTCTGCTTTTGTAAAATTTTTTATAGCTGATGCTACCGTTTTTTTTCTTTTCGAGTAATAAAAAGTAAGAAATTAAAAATCCACTGATCACAAAGAAAAACGAAACCAAAACCGGACCAATATCACGTAATAATTTTGATTTTTCGAGTAAGGTATTTTCAAAAATATAACCACGATATAATTCAACATGTATCAATATTACTATCAACGCGAAAAAGAATCGCATAGTATTTAGTGAATAGAAATAATGTCTTTTTTCTTGCATACTATTTAAAAATAACCAGCTTTTTTTCTGTCTTCCATAGCTGCTTCACTACGTTTATCGTCGGCACGCGTGCCACGTTCTGTTGTTCTGCTTGCGGCAACTTCCTGAATAATATCTTCTAAAGTAGATGCTTCTGAAAACACTGCGCCAGTGCATGTAATATCACCAACTGTTCTAAATCGAACAATGCGTTCTTCAATAACTTCATTTGGTTTGTTTTGTATGAATTCCGACTCAGCATACCAAACACCATCGCGTTCAAATACTTTTCTTTTGTGTGAAAAATATAAACTTGGCATTTCAATTTGTTCCTGGAAAATATATTGCCAAACATCCATTTCTGTCCAGTTGGAAATTGGAAACACGCGGAAATGTTCGCCAACATGTTTTCTGCCGTTAAAAATATTCCAAAGCTCAGGTCGTTGGTTTTTTGGATCCCATTGGCCAAACTCATCACGATGTGAAAAAAAGCGTTCTTTCGCTCTTGCTTTTTCTTCATCGCGACGCGCGCCACCCATTGCGCAATCGAATTTATTTTTTTCAATCGCTTCTAATAATGGAATTGTTTGCAATGCATTTCTGCTTGCATTAAACCCTTTTTCTTCACGCACCAAACCTTTATCAATTGCTTCCTGAACAGAGGCAACCAATAAACGCAAGCCGTATTTTTTCACCAGGTTATCTCTGTAATCCAATGCTTCATGGAAATTGTGTCCGGTATCAACATGCAATAATGTGAAAGGTACACTTGACGGATAGAAAGCTTTTAATGCAAGATGCAAAACCACAATAGAGTCTTTTCCACCTGAAAATAAAAGACATGGATTTTCAAATTGTGCTGCTACTTCGCGCAGCACATATATTGATTCTGCTTCAAGTTCTTTTAGGTGATTTAAGTGATAATCGGTCATGATAATTTGAGAATTAAGATTTTTTATTTATTTTAAAACCAATTTGAGAGTTTTCTTTTCGATCTGAGATTAGAGACATCATTTCAACTAATTCTTCATTTCCATCAAAATGCCGAATAATACTGTAATTAAAATTATCAACAACAAAATTTTTAAAACTTTGCAATGCTTCTTGTCTAAAATAGATGGCCGCTTTTGTATTTAAATAAAATGATAATTGGATTATAGCACTTGGTTTAAATGCAACATGAGACTCGTTTAGTTCTTCAATATCATTAATAGTAAGACTTTTTCTTAGTGTACTTATATCTTCTATGGTTAAATTGAAATAAGAGTTTAATTCAAACTTATCTTTATTCAGTTCAAGAGTCTTCCTTAGTTCAAATAAATCTATATTATAATATCTTGATAAATGAATATCAAGTAATATTATACTATTTCTCAAAATTATTTGTTTCATTTCACAATAATTTTGGAAATAAAGAAATTATAAATTGTTTCTATACTTTGTTCAATGGTTTGTTCTGCTGTTTTGATCTCTAGTGCAGCATTTGATGGTGCTTCGAAAGGTGCATCTAAACCTGTGAAGTTTTTAATTTCACCGTTTAACGCTTTTTTATACAAACCTTTCACATCGCGTTTAGCACATTCATCGAACGAAGCAT
>CALLKF010000149.1 GCA_938008535.1 uncultured Saprospirales bacterium
TGTAATAAAAACCGAAGTAAAAGAAAGTACTATACCTGTAGAAGATATTGGCTATTTAGTACTCGATAATGCCGAAATTTACATAAGTATTCCTGCTTTAAATTTACTTATAGAGCATAATGCTGCTGTGATAATTTGCAATGCCCATCACTTACCCAATGGTTTGTTTATGAATTTAAACAGTCATCATATTCAACAAGAAATTTTTAAGCACCAAATAAATGCTTCCGAACCACTCAAAAAACAACTTTGGCAACAAACCATTGTTGAAAAAATTACCAATCAAGGTATTTTGTTGGAAAAAATAACTGGAAAGAAAAATTATGGAATGCATTTGGGGATTTTTCAGTTACTAATTTGAGCACAACATTATTATTTACACCGTTATTTTTAATTCATTTTTTTGTTCAAAATATTCCATCCTATTTTATGGTAATTATCTTTGTGTTGTTTCAAATTCGGTTACTTTTTCATTTCATTATACGCATTGAAAACAAGAATTATTTTTTATAAACATCCTTCAATAGTATCTAAAATGCGCGCAACTGCGGGACAGACTTCTGCGTTTTTTATAGTCAACTCTAAAATCTGATGCATCTTTTTTCTATTCGTGTGTGGATATTCACGACAAGCATTTGGCCGTACTTCATAAATAGAACAATAATTGTCAGAACCTAAGAAAACACAAGGAGTTTGACGGAAAACGAAATCGCCGTCGTCATCTTTGATGATATATTTCTGTATAAATTCTTTGGAAGAAATTTTCAAATGTTTTGAAATTCTATTGATGTCTTCATTGATGATAAGAGCTGGTGTAGTTTTGCAGCAATTGCCACAATGCAGGCAATCTATTTCTTTAAAAATCTGTTCATGCTGTGTGTGAAATAATTCATCAACATCATACGGTTTTAATTTTTTTAAATCTTGAATTAATTTTTGATGTGCTTTTTTATGTTGTAAAGCAGTTTGTTTTAATTGCGATATTTCGATTTCGAAATTCATACTTTGCTTACAAGATTTTTATAGTTTCAAAAAATATTTGCTCTATTTTTTTTAGATATTCATTCTCTGTTCTTAAATTAGCCTCAGATAAATTTATTTTTATTTCTGCTATTTTATCTTTATACACTTTTTTGAATACGTTATGTACAATAGTTATATTATGAATCACTAGATTTTTAAAGCAAGAAAAATATAATAATTCATCTGAATTATGAATGCTTGCATTTTTATTAAATTTTAATAATTCATTTTTTCTATTTATAACCTTAACAACATATTCAAAAGAATTTGCATAATAATTATGCATAAACTGATTTCTAAATTGCATAAATAAATCTAATGAAGAATAATCACTACTAGATAAATGTTTTAAATCTTTTAACAACAATATCTTTTGCTGGAAGGAGAAATTATTTGAAGAATAACTGAATACTTTTGTTTCGTCTTTTGATAAATTAAATAACTCAATCAGAATATTATTTATATCTCGTTCAAGTATTAAAGCACTATTTAAAACGTCTAATCTTACATCCATATCTAATTCATCGCTCATCATCTCAATTTTACTTTATAACCTTCTTTTTCCAACAACTCTTTTACTTTTAATTTAAAATCGCCTTGTATAACTATTTCGCCATCTTTTGCAGAACCACCAACACCACATTTTGTTTTTAGCATTTTTGCCAATGCTTCTAAATCTTCTGTTTTTCCGATAAAATTTTCAATCAACGTTACTGTTTTTCCTTTGCGTTGTTTCTTATCTATTGAAACTATGAGTTGTTGTTTTTCATTTAACAATGTTTCAATTTCATCTTCTTCATTATCCAGTTTAAAATCAGGATTAGTAGAGAAAACAGTGCTTAAATTATCTTTCCAGTTTTTTGTCATAACGCAAAGTCTTTATCAACCATAAAATTCAATGCTTGCTTTTTGCAAATAACTTCAATGTGATCTGATTTGCCTTTAAAGTCGCCATCCATTTGTATGCTTTGAATGCTATCTGTTTTTATTTTCAGCACTTTATTTACTCGATACGATTCTATCATCGGTTGGCTTGCTATATCACCAAAAAAACATTCGTAAACCAATTTTGGAACTTGAGTTCTATCGAAGTTTTTTACAATCGTAATTTCAAATTTTCCATCATTCAAAATACTTTGATGCGAAAATTCAATGTTGTAACCAAGTTGACCAGTTGATGTAACCAATACCGTAAACGCTTCTGTTTCTATGGTTTTTTCATTATCTATTTCGATAGTAAAAGTTGGTAATTTGTAGGTAAACGCTGTGCTCAAAACACCACCTAAATATGCACCAACACCACGAAATGGAATTTTATTAAACTGCTCAACTACCTTGCCGTCATAGCCAATTCCAGCCGTCATAAAAAATGGTTGTCCATTTAGTATACACGCATCAATTTTGAAAATTTTACCAGTATTTAAAAGCTGTATAGATTTTGCTACGTTAATTGGAATTTTTAATTTTCTTGCATTTGCATTGCCTGAACCAGTTGGAATACTTGCCATTGCCATTGGTTTTCCAACTAACACTTGTCCAACTTCATTTTGAGTGCCATCACCTCCAACAACTGCAATAATATCAATATTTTCGATAAGTGATTGTTGAGCAATTTTTATAGCGTGACCTGCAAATTTGGTATGAAAAATATCATAATCGAACTGCGATAGATCTAAATTTTTTTTCACCATATTTTCGGAAAAACTGGCACCAAAAAAACCACCAGATTTTGGATTTACGATAAATCGTATTTTTTTCTTTTTCAATATGAAAGAGTTTAGTTGGCAAAAATAATATTAATGATTCGAAATTGAGTATTAATTTTTTTTATAGATAACCAGCAAATCTTTTAATTCCTGAAGTAAAAAATCACTGTTAAAAGGATCTTGGTCATTCTTATCTTTGTACACCATTTCTAATTTATTTTTATAGAAATAATATTTTCTTGTTTTTTCTTCAACGGTTTTTTCAGTAAAAGATTTTATTTCTGTCAATGGTATTTTATAGCTGGTTATTTTTTCTACAATATAATAAACATTGGTGTCATTCATGTAAAATAATAATTCTGACTGACCCATTTCACCATAAATATTATCTTTAATTAATTTCAAGGAATCTTTTGTATAAAAATAAATAATGCTTGCACCTTGTGTCGATACTTCAGGCCTTTCTAAAAATTTATGTTCGTAATAATTTAATTTTTTGTTGGTTTCTTCTGCTTGATTTTCCAGAGAAACACCGAATAATTCTTCCTCTGAATAAACTGCAATAGAAATTAAGATTAATAAGACAGTGCAAATAAATTTCATGTTTAACCAATTTCAGCTTTCAAACTTAAATCTAAACTTTTCACAGAATGTGTTAATGCACCAACAGAAATAAAATCAACACCAGTTTCTGCATAGCTTCTAATCGTTTCTAAAGTGATGCCACCACTTGCTTCGGTTTCGTATTTTTTATTGATGATGTCAACAGCTTCTTTTACTTTCTCAGGTGTAAAATTATCCAGCATAATTCGATGAATTCCATCACATGCAACTGCTTCTTTTACATTATCCAAATTTCGTGTTTCTACTTCGACGCGCAAATCCAAATTGTTCGCATTTAAATATTCTTTTACTTTGTTGACTGATTTTGTAATTCCACCACAAAAATCAATATGATTATCTTTTAGCATAATCATATCATACAAACCAAATCGATGATTAGAGCCACCACCAACGGTTACTGCATATTTTTCCAGGAACCGAAGATTCGGTGTCGTTTTTCGCGTGTCAATTACTTTTGCGTTGGTGCCTTCAATCACTTTCACATACTCATTTGTTTTAGTTGCGATGCCACTCATACGTTGCATGCAATTTAAGACTAAACGTTCAGCTGTTAAAATTGAAATGGCAGAACCATATACATGAAAAGCAACATCACCATATTTTATAATTGAACCTTCTTCAATATGAATTTCTAGTTGCAAATTAGTATCTACTTTTGCAAAAACAGCTTTTGCAATTTTCAAACCACATAAAATACCGTTGTCCTTTACTAAAAGTCGTGCTTTGCCTTGCGTAGTTGCATCAATTGATGCTAAAGAAGAATAATCGCCACCACGAACATCTTCGTGCAGAGCATTCGTAATAAATTGATCGAGTTCTTGTTTATTAAACATAAAGCAAAAGTAGTAATTTTACTTATTACTTATAACTTACTACTTATAACTAAATTATTCTTTCTCAAATCTAATTTCCTGAATCACATTCACACCGTTAGATTTTTTTATGTAGATATAGGTTCTGTAAGATGAAGTATTGGTTTTTAAGCTACCAATCACATATTGAGCGCCATCAGGCGAAGTGCCTTTGTGTATGATTGTAAAATCTCGAAATGAAAATTTTCCGAAAAAATTCTTCAAAATCATTTCGGCTTGCTCACTGCTGTAATTATCGGAATTTTCATCAATGGTAATATCAACTCTTTTTTCAAAATTTTTGGCAATAGCAGCAGTATTTGCCATTTTAATTGCAGACGGAAAAGTACCAAATATATCTTGTGCTTTTATCGAGAAGCTGATAAATAAAATGATAAATAATACAGATAATGACTTTAAAAACTTCATAAAATCGTATTTTTGTAAAGTTGTTGCATATTTTATGCCAAACAGCTCGGTGAAAATAAAAAAAATTACATAATATTTAACAACAAATATCGTGCAAAAGAAAGTGATGTTGATAATAATGGATGGCTGGGCAATGAATGCCAACCCAAAAATTAGTGCTATTGAAGCTGCCAATACACCTTTTGTAGACAGTTTGTATCTAAAATATCCAAATACTGGATTGCTTACGCATGGCGAATATGTTGGTCTGCCTGAAGACCAAATGGGAAATTCGGAAGTTGGACACATGAACATTGGTGCTGGTCGCGTAATTTTTCAGGATTTAATGTTGATAAATAAAAAAGTTCAAACTGGCGAAATCTTTCAAAATCAAATTTTAATTGATGCTTTTGAATATGCGAAGGCCAATAATAAAAAAGTGCATTTTATAGGTTTGGTTTCCAATGGTGGAATTCACGCACACATTAGCCATTTGAAAGCTTTGGTGAAAATGGCAAAAGACCTTTGTGTTGAACATAGTTTTGTACATGCATTTACAGATGGACGCGATACCGATCCAAAAAGTGGATTAGATTATCTATTAGATTTAGAAGAATTTTGTGCATCAACACCAACCAAAATTGCATCTATTTGTGGTCGTTATTATGCAATGGATCGCGATAAACGTTGGGAACGAATTAAGTTGGCGTATGATTTATTAGTATATCAAAAAGGTGATGCCTTTACATCAGTTAAAGACGCAATTGAAACTTCATATAAAAATGAAATTACAGATGAATTTATAAAACCAATTATTTTATTGGATGAAAATAAGCAGGCACTTACAAAAATTGAAACCGATGATGTAGTGATTTCTTTTAATTTTAGAACAGATAGATGCAGAGAAATTACAACAGTTTTGTCACAGAAAGATATGCCAGAATTTGATATGCAAATGATGGATTTGCATTTTGTGACGATGACCATTTATGATGAAAAATTTAAATCGGTAAAACCAATTTATGGAAAAGAAAATATTGAAAATTCTCTTGGCGAGGTCATTGCAAAAAATAATTTGACGCAACTTCGCATTGCTGAAACTGAAAAATATCCGCATGTTACATTTTTCTTTTCTGGTGGAAGAGAAGCTACGTTTGAAGGTGAAGAACGCATCATGATTCCATCACCAAAAGTTGCAACATACGATTTGAAACCAGAAATGAGTGCGAATGAAATTAAGGATGCTGTAATAAAAAATATGGATGAAAATCAACCACATTTTATTTGTTTAAATTTTGCCAATACAGATATGGTTGGACATACTGGTGTTTTTTCAGCAGCTATCAAAGCAGCCGAAACAGTTGATAGTTGCGTGCAGCAAGTGGTAACAAAAGCATTGAAAAAAGATTATTGTATTTTGGTAACCGCAGATCACGGAAATGCCGATTATATGGTAAATGCTGATGGTTCAGCTAATACGGCACATTCAAAAAACATTGTTCCGTTTTTTGTAATTGATAATAAATTTAAAGGTGTAGTTCAACCTGGTAAATTGGCTGACATCGCTCCAACAATTTTAAAAATTATGAATCTGGAAATTCCAAAAGAAATGGATGGAACTGTGTTGATTTAAAATGAATAAATTTGAAAATGAAAAAAGAAAATAAAGTAGTTTTTTGCGTACAATTTTTAATAATCTCTTTATTATTTTTTTCTTGTAAAGAAAAGAAAACCGAACAACTATCAACCGATACAGTTTACATAAACATAGATTCTATTGTGCAAAGTGACATCGATTTAAACATGCGTGAAAATTGCAAAATGGAAAAATTGGCGTTCGTAAATTCATTAAAAGAAAAAAAACTAACAGATAGCGTTGATTGGAAACAAGAGTTAGATATTTTAAAAGATTGTGATATTAATAAACCATCTTGGAAAGGAAAATTTAAAGTTGACATTGTGCCAACAACTATTGCACATCTAGGTTGTATGCAATATTTTTATAGAAGTATTGATACCAAAATTCCGATAAAATCTATCACCGTTAATAAAGATTCTTTAGATAGAATTTTGAATATTTTAATTCAAAAAAAAATTGAATCATTTTTATTCTCATCCAATCAACAGATTGAATATATTCCACGTTTTGGTTATTCTGTTCGCAGCGATCAAAAAACATCCTTATTCAGTACTTTCAATGTAAATGTTGATGTGAAATACATCTGTAAATAAAAAAATAAATTATGGCTAAAATAGCTTTGTGTAAGTTTATTAAAAGTGAATGTAACATAGATATTTTTTAGCGAACAAATAAAAAATATATAGAAATACGATGAAAATACAAGCACGAATATTTAAAGGCGCACGCGATTTTTTCCCAGAACAAATGTTGCATAGAGAACGCATTTTACAAGTGATGCGCACTACATTTAAAAAATATGGTTTTGCACCTTTGGAAACACCAGCAATTGAATACTTAGATGTATTGACTGGAAAATATGGCGAAGACGCAGATCGATTAATTTATAAACTAAATTACAAAGTTGGACAAAAAGATGAAGCTGCATTGCACTACGATTTAACCGTTCCGTTTTCGCGTGCAGTTGCTATGCAAACTGATTTGCCGTTGCCATTCAAACGTTATCAAATGCAGCCAGTCTGGCGCGCTGACAGACCGCAACCGCATCAAGGCAGATTCCGTGAATTTTACCAATGCGATGCCGATTGCGTTGGTTCTGAATCCATGATTATTGATGCAGAAATGATTGCTATTACGTATGAAATCTTATCGCAATTAAATATTCCTGATTTTGTAATTAAAATAAATAACCGAAAAATTTTAAATGGAATTACACAATATATTGGCTTGGATAATTCACATGTTTCGGAAGTTTGCAATGCAATTGATAAATTAGATAAAGTAGAATGGAATGAAGTAGAAAAAGATTTAATTGATAAATATATTGCTGCAACATCAATTGAAAAATTACATCAATTATTGATAAAAGATTTAAGTTTAGATTTATTGAAAACAGAATTAAATTCGATAGAAATTGCACAACAAGGCATCGCAGAATTACAAGAATTGTTCTCTTATTTAGCAATTTTTAATATTCCTGAAACACACTACAAATTCGATATTTCTTTAGCGCGTGGTTTGGATTATTACACAGGTCCGATTTTTGAAACCAAATTGCCAAAGCATCCGCACATGGGTTCGCTCAATGGTGGTGGAAGATACAATGGTTTAATTGCATCTTTTGGTGGAAAAGATATTCCAGCAGTTGGAACTTCGCTTGGTTTAGATCGAATTTTTACAGCCATGCAGCAACTCAATTTATTAGATGATGTGAAAACTTCCACCAAAGTGTTAGTTGGTAATTTTGGAGAAGTTACGTTAGCAGCATCTTTAAAATTAGTAACCGATTTACGTGCAAATAATATTAATACAGAATTTTATCCAGATGCAGACAAACTTAAAAAACAATTTGGCTATTGTGACAAAAAGAAAATTCCATTTATGTGTATTATTGGCGAAGAAGAAATGATAGCAAATGTTATTACATTAAAAAATCTGCAAAACAGCGAGCAAACTAAATTGTCATTGACAGATTTAATTGTGCGATTAAAATAATTTTCAATTTTCGTAAACAATTCTAAGAAGTTGATGTTATTGGATTTATGAACATGATTCAAAATCGAAATGCACCTTTTTTTAAAGCAATTTTATACATTGCTGGAGCATATCATTTGCTTTGGGCAATTTTGGCAATTTTGTTTCCAGAATTTTTTTTCACTCTAGCAAAAATTGATTTGCCAACAAACTTAGAATTATGGCAAGTCATAGGTTTATATACTGGAATTCTAGGAGTTGGCTATTTATTGGCTGCATCAAACCCAATTCGTCATTGGAGAATTGTTGCAATGGGTTTTGCAATAAAATTTATAATCAGCATTTCGTTTGTTAACAGTTTTTTTCATCATACAGAAAATTCAATCATTTTTAAAATGATGGTGATAAATCATTTGATTTGGTTGCCATTGTTTGCCATTATTTTATACAATGCATACAAACATCAATACTTGTTGGATAATGAGTTAATTCGAATGAATCATATGTCAACAGATGAATTGCTAGAAATGTATGAAACGAATAAAGGAAATTCTGTACATAATTTGGCAGTAGAACAACCTGTAATGCTTGTTTTCTTGCGTCATTTTGGTTGTACATTTTGTAAAGAAACATTATACAATATCAAAAAATACAGAACTCAAATAGAGCAACAAGGAACCAAAATTATTTTGGTAAATATGCAAGTAGAAAATAAATGCGCACAAGAATTAACAAAATACAATTTACAAGATGTTGAATTTATAGCCGATCAAGAATCATTATTATATAAAGCATTTAAATTAAAACGTGGCACTATTACACAAATATTTGGTTTCAAAGTTTGGTTACGTGGTCTTTATTTATGGTTTACCAAAGGCGCATTCATCACTTCGCCAGAAGGTACTGATGTATATCAAATGCCTGGTGTTTTTTTAATTTATAAAGGTGCTGTTGTTAAACAATTTATTCATCAATCAGCAGCCGACAATCCATCTTATTTAGACTTAGCTACTTGCGAAAAATGCTTAGTCGTTTCTTAGGATTTTTTTCTACTTGTAACTATTAATCGATAATCATAAATCTTTCATTGTTCATTTGCTATTTTTTGTTAAATAGATATTTTCTAACAATTTTTTTCCTTTTTTGATAGATAATTCATTTAATTTTGAACTAATTAAACTTATTACTATGCAAAAAATTACGCTTTCAATTTTTCTTGTATTGCTTGCCATTACAAGCATTTCAGCAGCTAACTTGCAACTTACTGTTCGCTTGAAAAACGGCGATGTTGTCACTGGAAAATCAACGCTACCAAAAGTTACGTTTGCAACCAATTACGGTACATTGAACATTCCAATTGAAAAAATCAATTCTATTAAATTTGGCATTTTTTCAGATAAAACTAAAGATGGCGCAGTAAATCCTGATTTAAGTAAATTGCAAACAATAACAAATGAAGCTGATGCAAAAATTATCTATGATAGATTGTTAGCTTATGGTTCGCCAATTTTAGCAACAGTAAAAACATTTACTGAAAATCCGTTTTATAAAATAACTGATAGAGAAAATTATACGGTTGAACAATTGTTAGACGAATTGTATAAAAAAGCAAATCTTACTTATGGTCAATCTGTAAATGACGTGGTAACGTTTGATGGTTCAAATACAGTAGAAGGAACCATTTCTGTTGGCGACATTCAATTGCAAGCTGAGTACGGAAATCTTTCTCTTAAAAGAGATAAGATTGAAAGCATGGATATTTCTGTGATAGATGAATCTGTTATTTTAGGAAATGGAAATTTTGTATTAAAAGCAAATTATCATATTTCTGGAAATGAAAGCAAAGGTTGGGTAAATTCAGGTGTTTCTGTAAAATCTGGTGATAAATTTAGCATTACTGCTTCTGGAAAAATAATCTTAAAAAGTTTATCAGGTGGTGCATACAATCCTGATGGCTATGTAAGTGGCACAAAAGATGGTGCATATACTGATGATATGACTACAAAATACGGTTCGGTTATTTATAAAATTGGAGAATTTGGTGATATTAAACAAGCTGGTTCAAAGTTTGATGGAACAGCAGAAGCAGATGGAATTGTTTATATTTCTATTTATGAAACTGTTTACGATAAAGGAAATTCTGGATCGTATACCGTTAAGGTGACAAAAAAATAGATTTTTAAAGACATTTTATAAATATAGAATCGGTCAATGTAAATTATACATTGACCGATTTCTTTTCTCTTTTTGCTATAATAGCATTTCCAATTTTAATAAATGGTTTTTCTATTATATGATACGATAACGTGCCAAATATTGTACTCAATATTAAGAATGTTAAAAATAAAATTATAAAAATTGAATATGGATTGTTGATATGTAACTTGCTTAATTGAATTACAATAAATTGCATAATCGGATAAAATAGATAATGAATTAAATATACACTAAAACTTATCTTTCCAAAATGAATAAAAAATTTGTTGACTATTACTTTTATTGGATAAACTTTCAATAAATAACATAAAATAAAAAACAACAATCCATAATAAAAATAAAAAGGTAAATAGAAATTATAACCATCAATACAAAATGAAATAAAAAAGAAAGCAAATAGAATAAAAAACGCATAAATATATCGTTGTTTTTCTATTTCATTTTTAAACGAAAAATCTTTCTGATAAATTAAAAAGTATAAAATTATACCAAGAATAAAAAATGGAAGTTGCGTTGGTAAGTATAAAAATATATATCCTTCTTGAAGTGGCTGTGTGATGTCAATCCATCCTAATTTAACCAATAGCAATGAAAAACGTTTGGAAAAAATTAATGCAATAGCAATAAAGATAAATGCTTTTCGAATGTCAGAAATTAAAAAAAATAAAAATGGAATCAACATATAAAATACAACCTCTATTGCAACAGACCAACTGCCAGGAATAATTCCATTAATCCAATTATAATGAAAACTATTCGTAAAAGTAATTGCACTAATAAATTTCCCTAAAGTTAAATCACCAAATCCGTAGAATAATATCATTCTTATAGAATAAATAATTATACAGATATAAAACAATGGCGCAATCCTAAAAAATCTCCTTATAAAAAAATTAATAACTGGTGTTTTTTCAATAGTTACTCGTTTTGAATATGTTAAAAAAATTGTAAAGGCACTTATAATATAAAATAATTGAACACCTCTTGCACCTTGTGCTTGTATCATATTTAGCCAAGTTGGAAGCTGAAGTGAAAAAACAGGTTCTGTCGATTCATGCACATGATTAAACAATACTGCCAAAATAGCTACACCTCTAAGTGCATCGATATATTCAAATCTATTTTGTATGTTTATATTTTTCGACATACCATAATCTTGCTTCTTTCAAAAGTAAGCACTTTTATATAGATCACGAAATTCTAATAAAAAATGAATTTTCCAAAATACTTATAAAAATACTTTAAATTATGTTTTATTCAAAATATCCAAACGTATAAAATAAACCTGCACCAATAAAATTATCCTTGAAACGAAAATCGTGTGTATGTGTACATTGAAATCCTAAACTATGATGATGTGTGTAAAAACGCATACCAGCTAATGAAATTATACCAAATTCACTTTGAGGTTTTGATTCGTAAGTATTTAAAATATAATTAAAACCAGTTCCAAAATAACCACCAATATTGCTGTAATGTTTTTCTTTTTTAAATGCAGCATGTCCAAAATTAAATAATACTGTTGCAGGTAAATGCATTTGAAAAAAATTGCCTTCATAAGGATGAAATCGTGCACCAAGTGCAATTGGTGAAGCAATTGAAATTGACATTTTTTCTTTAAAACCAAAATTACACCTTGGCATATATTGAACATAAGGACCAATACTGGTTGGCTGTCCGTTATTTGTATTTCTGATTTTTGACCAAAAACCTAAACCGATATCGTGCATAAAATCTGCAGCAAAAATAGAATTACATGAAATGATAAGAATTGTAAAAATAATATTATTCATATAAAATGATTTTATTTAGTAAACACATTTAAGCATAAATTTGTTCCATATCTACATAGAAATTTGTAAAATAAAAAAACTAATACCATTGAAAATTGTTTTACCAAAAGATATTTATCTAAATTCAACAATTCTAAAATTAACATGTTAGGTAATCGCTTCACTAAATACATTCCAATACTTGATCAGAACGTAGCAGATTTTGATAAGCTTTTTAATGTATTAAGGCAATTGTTAACCTACACTTCAGGTGATGCACGCGAGGCATTAGAATGGCTAACAGATTTAGACAAACAATATAATCTAACCAACAACGAATATGGCTTAGGCGATTTTATTAGAGATTTGGTGGATAAAGGTTATATGGAAAATGAAAATCCACGAAGTGATGAATTAAAAATAACTGCAAAAATGGAAAAAACGATTCGTCAAAAATCGTTAGAAGATATTTTTGGTAAAATGAAAAAATCAAAACGAGGAAATCATAAAACAAATTTTGCTGGAAACGGTGACGAACCAACAGGTGATATTCGACCGTATCAATTTGGCGACAAACCTGAGCAAATACTAATGACTGAATCGCTTCGAAATGCCCAAATTAATAATTCTTCAGAAGAATTTTTATTGCAAGAAAGTGATTTAGAAGTGATGGAACAGGAATATCAGGCACAAACTTCTACTGTGTTGATGATTGATATTTCGCATTCGATGATTTTGTATGGCGAAGACAGAATTACACCAGCCAAAAAAGTGGCAATGGCTTTGAGTGAATTAATTATTACACGTTATCCAAAAGATACACTTGATGTGATTGTATTTGGAAACGATGCGTGGCAAATTCAAGTAAAAGATTTACCATATTTACAAGTTGGTCCATATCACACGAATACAGTCGCTGGTTTAGAATTGGCAATGGATATTTTGCGAAGAAGAAAAAATTCCAACAAACATATTTTTATGATTACAGATGGAAAACCAACTTGTTTAAGAGAAGGTTTAACTTACTATAAAAACAGTTTTGGTTTAGATAGAAAGATTGTCAATAAATGTTACAATTATGCTGCACAATGCAGACGATTAAATATTCCAATTACAACGTTCATGATTGCTCGCGATGAATATTTACAACAATACGTTCAGGAATTTACTGAAATTAATAAAGGCAAAGCATTTTATACTTCATTAGATGGTTTAGGTGATTTTATTTTTGAAGATTACGAACGAAATAAAAAACGCAGAGTTAAATAATTAATATACTGTGATTTATTTTTTTCTGTAAATTGTCATAACCAAAACTATAAAATATGACAAACTACAGAAGTCCTTTGCTTAATATTCTGCAAAAAAAATCAAGAATTTATTTAGATGGTTTAAACGAAGATGAAATTGAAGAGAAAAAATATTCTCGAAGAAAATTCCTAGGAACATCAACAAAATCAGCACTTGCAGTTGGTGTTGCTTCTTCATTGCCACTGTTTAATTCGTGTAACTATAAGTCTGATAATTCAAATAATAATGGCACAACTAATTCACTTCTAAATCCTAAAGTAGCCATTATTGGAGCTGGAATTGCTGGTTTAACTGCTGCACATTATCTAAAAAAATCAGGTGCTGTAAAATATGAACTTTATGATACATTGAAACGCTGTGGTGGTCGAATGCATACCATAGCTGAATTTTTACCAGGATTAACTTTAGATATCGGTGGAGAATTTGTAGATACAGGTCATGCTGAAATGTTGTCACTTTGCAAAGAATTCAACCTCGAATTAAATGATTATGCTGCAGATGCTTTGTATGAAGGTGAAGGAAGAGAATGGTATGTAATTAATGACAAACGATATTCAATTAAACAAGTATTTGATGAATTCAAAAATTATTTACCACAAATACAAAAAGATTTAGCATCATGTGGCGATAAATATGACACAGCAGATTTTGTTCGATTAGATAAAATGTCATTAGATGAATATTTAGCAAGATTAGGCATGAACGGTTGGTTGCGAGAATTAATGCGTTGTTCGTATTTGTCAGAATTTGGTTTGGATTTGGAAGAAAATTCTGCAATGAATTTTATCGATATGATTAGCGTAAGTGATAAAAATGAAATGCAATTATATGGTGATAGTGATGAACGTTATTCTATAAAAGGTGGTGTAGTGTCGTTGATAAATGAATTGGCTGCTAGTGTCGGAAATATTAATTTAGAACAT
Organism: uncultured Saprospirales bacterium; assembly: GCA_938008535.1. GTDB lineage: Bacteria > Bacteroidota > Bacteroidia > Chitinophagales > JADIYW01 > JADJSS01. The sequence continues at coordinate 14,449 of CALLKF010000149.1, forward strand.
AAATTGGTAGAAATTAATAAATCTGGAAATGGATATTCTCTCATTTTTGAAAACGGAAAAACGGCATATGCTGATTTTGTTATTCTTACGATTCCATTTACAGTTTTACGAGATGTGAAATTTAACGTTGGTGAAATTAAACCACAAAAATTAAAAGCCATAAAAGAATTAGGATATGGTAAAAACGCTAAATTATTTTTAGGATTTGATGAACGTATTTGGCGAACTAAACACAAAACAATTGGTTATCTTTTTAATGATAAAATACACAACGGTTGGGACAGCTCTTTTGGACAAACAGACAATAAAGGTCCAGGAATTTATACCGTTTTTCTCGGTGGAAAAGATGCCATTGAAATGGCAGAAAATAAAAAAAATATTGACCAGTATGTTGCCAAATATTTACCATTACTAGATAAAATTTATCCAGGAATAAAAAGCAAATACAATGATAATGCAGATATTGCCTGGTGGCCAAAATCTAAAATTATTAAAGCATCTTACTCAGCATTTTATCCAGGACAATGGAACGACGTGATGCCTTACATTAATGAACCAATAGGAAATATTTTGTTTGCAGGTGAACATTGCAGTGAAGATTTTCAAGGATTTATGAATGGTGGCGCACAAACAGGTAAAGATGTAGCTTTGGGTTTGCTAGAGAAGATAAAAGCTGTATAATAGTAGTTTTAAAATGATACAACTACAATCTGAACTAATTAATTTATTACAATTAGCATATTCTGCAGAACGTGCAGCATCATTCGCTTATCAAGGTCATGCAGCTGTGGTTAAATTGCAAGAAGAAAAAGAATCTATTTATCAAATAGAATTAGATGAATGGGAACACCGTGCTGAAGTCTTAAAAATTATGCAATCTTATAATATACCAATTTCTAGATGGTATGAAATGAAATATTTTATCATTGGCAAAATCATTTCGATGTCCTGTTATTTGATTGGCTGGTTTATGCCAATGTATTTTGCAGGCAGACTGGAAAGTGGTAATGTAAATGAATATTATAGAATGATAGATTTATTTCATCAGCTTAATATTACTAAACACGATGCAATCTTAACAGAAATGGGTTTGAAAGAAAAAGAACATGAAATTTATTTCTTGAATAAGGTTAAACAGCACAAATGGTTGCCATTTTTTGAAAAAGCATTTAATTGGGGAAATTCTAAAAGTTTTAATTCTATTAATGAAAATGAGTTGAAATAAATTTCTAATGATGAATTAATTCAAATTCTTCGCAAACCAACAAAGCATCTTCTGTCATTGTTTTATTAAAAGGTTTTAAATAATTTTCAAAATATTTCCAATGCACATCTCGCCAATATGCTAATGATTGGTCGCCTTCACCTTCTTTAAATGCAAAATCAGCAGTTACCATATTGTATGCAACAATATCAATATTTATTGTTCTTACAATGCATTTCGCTTCACCATAAAAATCTGTAATTACAGAATACTGATTGATGTGTGGCATGATGATATCTTCTAACGTATA
>CALLKF010000150.1 GCA_938008535.1 uncultured Saprospirales bacterium
AATTAAAAATTTTGTATATTTATCGTTTAAGCTATCCTTTTTTCTAATTACTTTATATACCATGGAACAACAAGAAATAACAGACTTACATCCTCAAGATCAAGATGAAAAAAGAGTTTTTGAACAATATATAGAACGTAAACCAAGTTCATTGTTTGTTCGCTTCTTAATTACTCAAAGACATTTAACAGGTCTATTATTAGGTGGTGGTTATGCGTATTTACGTGAAAGAAAAGCAAATAAAGAAAAATTTAGTATCTCTATTGATATATTTCTACGATTATTTTTGTGGCTGCATTGGCCATTTTTAAAAAAGAAATTAATAAGACAAACATTTGCAGTTCAATTACGGAGACGTTTAGAAATGCTTGGCGCTACTTATATCAAACTTGGTCAAATTATGAGTTTGCGTGAAGATATGTTACCCAAAAATATCACTGATGAATTAAAAAAATTATTAGACACTTTACCTGCTGTAAAATATGATCGCTTTGCAGAATTAGTAGAAGAACAAATTGGGCAACCTTTACACAAAGTATTTTCAGAAGTAAAAACAAACACACTTGGCTCCGCTTCTATTGCACAAACACATCGTGCAACTTTAAGAACTGGCGAAGAAGTTGTTTTAAAAATGTTAAAACCCGGAACTCGTGAACTTATACAAACAGATAGCAGAATTATTAAATTTTTTGGAAGTGTTTTAGAAATATTTGCTCCTCAATTGCAGCCAAAAAATATGTTCACAGAATTTTGTGACTATACGAATCGCGAAGTAGATTTTAAATTAGAAGCAGAAAACGCTGAATTATTCGCCATTAATTTCATTAAACATCCAGATATAAAATTCCCAAAAATTTATAAAGAATATTCTACCAGCGATTTAATTTGTATGGAATTTATGCGTGGTATTAAACCAGATGAGCGTGCATACAATAGATACAACGAAGAAGAAAGAGAAAAAATTGTAGATTATGGTGCATATGCAATTATTCAAATGCTCTATCACGATGGTTTTTTTCATGCAGATTTGCATCCTGGGAATTTAATGATTATGGATGGTCCAACAGGTCCGCAAGTTGGTTTTATTGACCTTGGAATGGTTGGAAGATTTGAAGAATCAACTCGAAAAACGATGTTGTATTATTTTAATAGTTTGGTGACTGGCGATCCAGCTGGTGCAGCTCGATATTTAACTTTATTGGCTAAGCCAAATAAAAGCAGTGATATCGATGGATTTAGAAAAGCATTTGTAGCCGTTGGAAACAAATGGTTGCGTGCACCCAATTTTAAAGAATTCTCTCTTGCAAAATTAATTATGGAATCGGTCGTTTTAGGTTCTAAATATCGTTTATATTATCCTTTAGAATTAGTATTAATGGTAAAAGCAATCATTACATACGAAGGTGTTGGAAACGTAATTATGCCAGGTTTTGACATACAAAAAGTAAGTAAAAAACACATCCGAAAAATGCTGTTAGGTGAAGTCAATCCAGTTGATTTATTGAAAACACAATTACAAACTGCACCAGAAATAATGGACATTATCACACGTTCACCGTTGGTATTATCAGAAGCATTTAAAAAATATGAAACAGCACTTACTCATAAAAAACAACCAGAAATTGGTGGGTTAAAAATGGTTATTTTTGGTGGTTGTTGTGTTATAGGTGGCAGCATTTTAGCA
>CALLKF010000151.1 GCA_938008535.1 uncultured Saprospirales bacterium
TGCTCTATTTGCAAAATCTTGCCTTTGAATATTATGCAACAGGGAATAATACCTTTGAATTGTTTTTGATGGCACAGTATTGGAAATTGTTTCATTATTTCTTATTTGATCCTAGAACTCAAAGGAATTTATCAATTTAGTACTGGAAGCATGCAGATAAATCAAATAAAGATTAGCAAATTTATTAGTGCGAGCGCAAAAAAACTCATTTGCCTTAAACCAAATACGGATAGCTATTCGGGATTCTTAAAGAAACATCTTACACAGTATTTAGATGATTTAACTAATTTAAATGTTGTAACAAAAGATCGTCAAATAGCTATCACCATTAGAGATATCGCTAGAGTAAACGACTTAATTTTTAAAATAGCAGATTTTTATGAAAACGGTGATGTCTATAAAGCAACAAATACTTTTTTCGATGAGTTAATGTTTGATCCAGCTATATTCGGTATCATTGATAAGGCAACTAATCCATTAGATCCCGATGCTATTTTTTATAGGGCAAGAAAAAGTAGTATAGATAATGCTAACAATAATTTGGAACAAAAAGATATGTTTCACAATGCATTTAGCAAAAGAAGGAAAATAGTTAATTATCGGTTTAGTATTAATGGCTATCCATGTCTATATCTTTCAAATTGTTCTTATTTGTGTTGGGAAGAGATGAATAGACCTAATTTACATGAATTATGTGTTTCCAAGTATAAATATGTAGGAATCAATGATTCCATATGGACTGTTAATTTAGATCCTATAATTTTTAACAAACGCCATATTTACGATTCATTAAAACAGCCTTCTGTAATTCCAATCCATTGGCTATGCAATCTACTAATACGAATTCCCTTATTTTTTATTTTTTTAAATCGGGTAAAAGAACCAGGATCACACTTTAAACCAGAATATATTTTCCCTCAGATGTTCACAAACTTCATAAAGGAAGGCGTCCTCAATACACCTGCACAAGGAATTAAGTATCCAAGCACAAAAGTAATGGATAATGAATGTACATTCTTTAATTACATTTTCTTTTCATACCCTAACGCCTGCAAAGGTGAATACTGTGACTTTCTTTCAACTAACTTTCATTTCACGGAAGGATTCCCGATAACTTATTCATTGATAAAGACCAATAAAACAACTTCATATAACCCTCCCTTTGCATCAAAATTTATTAATATTGCTCATGGAATGCCTACTGAGTATAGTTCTACAATTTTCTTTAATCATGAATCCATACTTAATAGTATTTCTGAATCTAAATTACCCTAATTATACAATTAATACTTACGGGGTTGCTACTACTTAATTAAGAAACCATTCTTAGCAAGGCATCTTCGCCTATGGTTTGTATTTCATTAAACATGTACTATAGCGCTTTGTTTTTGCAGACGATTTAAATATTCTCATAGTTTTTATTGTTGTCACACAAAGCACAGTGAACGAGCGTAAATAATGACATGGAACGATCATCATTTAAACATTTTTACGGTTTCAATTTCAAATGATGTCAGCCCTTTTGTATAACCCTCTATTTTTTTAATATAATCAGGTTCGAAAACTTTTTCTTGATACAAAATATAAGTTTTAAGATTGCGGTAAAATTCTACATCATCATATACTGTTAAATGCAAATGATTATTAAAATATGTCAATTCCGTTGTCGTTACTTTATTTTTCTTGTTACTTTCATCAATAATTAATGATCTCACTTCAACTACTGGAAGATTTTTAGAGACCAGTAAATAGACAACAAAAGCACGGCGTAACATAAAGTGAGACATATACACTATACCATTCTTCTTAATAAGGTCGTTGACGCTAGGCAAATTTCTTAGTTGTCCAAAAATATCATAATAGTTTTCACAATGTGCCTTTTCAAGTTTTTTTAGGAATTCTTGCTTATTGTATTCAAAACTTGTCTTATTTGCATAAGAGTTTAAATAGGTTGCCATTAATAGATTTATTTCCTTACCATTCTCATTCGGATAACGTAACATGTATTTATTTAAATTTTCATCGTACATACTTACATGATCCAAAAACTTGTCTTTGGTAGTAGCAACATCATAACCGCCATAATTCTGATTCCATAAAAGTTTTAATTTTTCTATGAAGTTGTTGATAGTGCTTTCTGACACCTCTTTATTTGTACCTAAATTTATTCTCAAATCAGCACAAGGAATTAGGTGTGAATTTCTAATTATGTATATAGGAAGAATTACAGTTAATGAGTACGGAAACTTATTAAGAATTAAGTCTTGCATATTAGAAAAATAGTCATTTGCATAATTTGCTAAACTAGCATCTTGGAAATGGATATCAGTAGCAAAATCACTTTGTATTCTTGATTTTCGAGTTTCAATCCATGTAAATTCTATTTGCTCTTTATTTTCTAAAAGATGTTGAGTTCCTTTAGCTTTCCGAATTTTTAGTTTTTTAAACCATCCTTGATATGTGTAAAGTCGTTCATTTTCTTTATCTATTTGCTCAAGCATAACAGCGTATTCTTTATCGAATCCTTGTAATATATTTTTATTGTCAGTGAACAAATACAATTCCGATAATCCGCTTGTATGGTAGATTTCTTTTAAGTCTAAATAGGCAAAAAGTAGACTATCATCTTTAAAGCATGTTTCAACCAGAGAGTGAAATTCATTCTTTATAGCAACATTTAATGGTTGTTGCTCAAAATCTAATATGCTAAATTCTCTACTTACCATAAGTATTGAATTTTAGCATTAAGAATACCTTGAAACGGAATTGTACTAAATGCAGGTTGTGTATACTCTAAAGAATATATAAAAAATGCTTTCTCACAAGAATATTGTAAGAAAGCATTTTTTATATGTATTAATTTAACCATAACAAGTTCAGTAGCTAAACTTGCTATTTCAAAAAATAAATCATGCAAAAATTTGGACATAGAAATCCTAACAGTAGTTGAATCTATTTTCTATGCTTGTATTTTTGTGTTTATGTCATGATAGTTGTGTTTTGAAATGTCAAGTTTTTGCAAACTGTTTTTAATATTACCTAGTTATGGCTATATTATTATGGTGGAGAATTAATCATTAAGCTTGACATAATCTTGAATTTATAATTCAATGTAAACCTTATTTATTAATTCCGCAATAGGTTCATATTTTTTTTATGCAGTTTCTTTTAGCACTATCTTCTAAGTAGCTATTTAAAATGAGTCATTTAATGACTCATAGATTTTAAATGCGTCATTTTACGCCTGTATTTTTGACCATGATTATGATAGTTATGGCTCAAATATCATCAAAACAAACCTTTAGCATACTCAATGCTTATGCAGTCGCACACATAGCGGTTAGCTCAAAACCCTTGTTTTTAAAGGTATTTTCCATATACAAAAAAAGCCATACAACGTCTCACCGTTGTATGGCCAAGATTGCCAACCAATTTTCAGCCAGTGGCAACCTTTGCAGAGTATCATATACTAAAATAAATTATTTGTCAAATTGGGTGGTACCTCATACCATTGGCCACTGGCATAGTCAAGACTTAAATATTAAGTGCTATGCAACCATTAAAAACAGCATTCGATAAGGATTATCTTTTAAACGCTTTAAGAGATATTTCCTTTTCGCCCTACAAAAATACGTTTGTAGAAAAATTTATTCAGATTACTGATGACTGGTTCACAAGAAAACTGTATCTCATAAACGAAGTATTACCATCTGGATATCATGGTATAGAAGTCCACGGTTTTATTGATTTGGAAGATGTAAAATTACTGGTTGGTGAAGGGCACTATCAGTATGAATCCTCAATTAAAAATATTACTGTACAGATTCAAAAAATGCTTCATGAAATCATTTGTAACTCTTTAAGAAAAGAAGATTTACAAACAGTTTATGATGTGGAAAATGGAACAATTTATATCTCCTTCGCACGGTAGTGCATGAGTTATTTTTTAATCACTTTATAAAACAACACCATGAAAAACAAACCACTTATTGATAAAAAACTTGAAGACAGATTCAAAGCATTGGATCAATTTCCTAGAGAAAATGTAAATCCAAAGATAGATCCTTTGGTACTAGCGCGCTTCGTTAAAAATGGTGTGTCATACTATGCAATTGCGCACGATGAAAAGCGAAATGAGATTTGCTGTTATGTATCTGATGCAAAAGATATAAATAAGCCACAGTGGATTAGCATTAATAAACTTGAACAAAAGTTATACTTCGGATTTGGAAAAGGTGCGGAAAGAGATATGTCATTTGTTGAGATAAAACATTCCAATTTGGAAATAGAACCCAACTACAACTCGATTGAAAAATACTTTATAGAACAGAAAAAAGATAAGGAAGAACAATTAAGGTACGACAATATGAAAGTTCCAAAGGATAAGCAAAATAAGGCATCCGCACAGAATAGAGAAGATGAAAAAATTATACAAGAATTCAGTTCTATCCGTGATAATAACAACGCAAATGAATTAGAAAGATAAAATCCAATATTATAAACACTTAAAATTTAATATCATGAAACAAAGTACAACATCAACACTAGAACAACAGGTAGATACCATCACCAATGATTTAATCAAAACCTCTGATGAGAAACACACCAAGTATCTTAACCATGTACGCAAGATGGCACACACCTACGCACAGTCAAGATTGCCACGACTTGAAGACGATTTAATTGGCTATGTAGAAGAAATTATTTCATTCTACGAACGAGAAAGAACATCGTTCTTATTGGCACTTGCTTCAAGCATTCAGAATATACTTACGAAAATTGGTATCTCTGAACCAATGAAACAGATTGCAGAAAGAGAACGTGAAATAAATAATCATGTTCGAGTATTAAACAATAAAAAAGAAGATAAAAATTACATTAGAATACAACGAGATGTTTGGCTGCATAAGTTGTATAACGTCATATTGTGGGTGATAACGTTTCTTGAATGCTTCTTTTTTGCTTTTGTTTTTTCAGGTATCTTCAACGACACCAATATCATGGTGATATTGGGTGCTTTTGTGCTAAGTTTCTCGCTTATCCAAGCCGTTAAAATTTTTACGTTATATGTTAGAGACAAAAAAGAAAAACTTGCTCTTTGGATTAAAATTGTAGCACCAGCAATTATAATAAGCATCATTATCAGTCTCGGATTAATTAGGTATGCTTCTGTATCAGTATCAAGCGATGAAACAATAATCATATACAGATATTTAAACAACCCTATTGTGTTTTCTATACTATCTGCAATACCACTAATTGCTACAGCTTTAATAGTGTATAAATATCATTTGAGCGAAGATGAAATAAAACAATTGCGCCAACGAGAACAATTGGATAATGAATGCAAAGAACAAGAAAAGCACATAAGCAATTGCAGAAGCGAACTGAAAGACTTAACGGCACACAGAAATGATGTTGCAAATGCAGGTGTTAAAAGAGAACATGCTGAAAAAATACTTGCATTAAGATATGATGCATACCTGAAAGAAAGTATCTCAGTCTTTAAAATTGAGAATACGAAACACAGAGATGACGGTGTTTTTCCAATATGCTTTACAAAGCCATCACCTACTCTTACTCCAATACATCATAACCAATTTAATAACCAGGAAAATCAACTATCATGAAGACAATAACTTATGTAATTATTGGAGCTATTGTCGGCATTTTGTTTGTGGCAGCTCTCTATTTTATCTTTAATAGACCACTAACACCAACAGGAATAGATGTGCGTGTATGTGTTGATATAACAGATGCAGAACCATCGCCGTTAAATGCTGATGACATTATAGACCTATCATATTATGGTGTAAATCAGAGTCAAGAAATTACCATCCAAACACAAACACTTTCCCAATATTCTGTTAATGAAACACAGGAATTGTATATGCCAAGTGAGTCGTTTTTTAATGCAAATAAACACAAACGAAAACGCACTATGGCAAAACTTACAAAACAATTAGATACCACTCTGTCCAAACTATATGCAGAGCAGTCCGATAAGAATCGTTCTAATATATTTGGCATGTTGCTCAATTGCATTAATGATTTATCAAAGTCAAAAAATGCTAAGAAAGTACTCATCATAAACAGCGATATGCAAGATAATATACCAATGGTATTCAGTTGTTTTAAAGCATCAGATATTGAGTTATTAAAGAATCATAAAGATGCAGTAGAACAAAAGTTATTGCAAGGCAACACACTAGCAGACATGCACGGTATGTATGTGTATATCATACATAAACCACGTTCTCAAAAAGATGACGATTTATTTTCCTTAATAGTAAATAATATCTATAAGCGAATGTATGAAGCAAAAGGCGCAAAAGTATATGTACAGAATAATTTATTTGGTCATTAAAACAATAGCATGGAAAAGAAAAGCATTATTTGGCAACTACTCAAACAACTATTTCTCATCAGTTGGAAATTGTTCCTAATGATGCTGCTAATTGTAAGTAGAATACTGGTAATGATTTTAAATATCATTACCAGTAAGATTGAAAAATATTTAAATGTTCAACATCAAAAATTATAGACTATGGGAATTTTTACAGCAATGATAGAAGAAGGATTATTTCAATTCAATAAAGGTTTGGATTCAGTTAATAGGGAACTGATACAAGAAGAAGTTAATCATGGATATCATGAAAAATTTATTAAAACTAAAGAGTTATTAGGTAATGGAAAGGCACATCAATCATTCAGTCCAGATGGCGAACAATATCTACCAACAAAGACGGCCAATATACTTGTCACTGGAATTTCTGGTTCAGGAAAATCGTCAGTTTTTTCTAGTGGAAGTTTAATGAATCTCAACAATAATTATGTGGTGTTAGATCAAAGTGGTGAACTTCGAGAAAGATTTTCAGCATATTTTTTAGAGAATGGATTTGTCGTAAAAATCATCAACTACTCAGATACTACCGTAAGCAGCGGATATAATCCATTAGCAAGAATTAATTCTGTAACAGATATTCATAAGATAGCACATCAAATCGTACACCAAGCACTTGGTGGTGAATCTGAAAAATTCTGGTCAACTCAAGCAGAAAATCTCATTGTGCTTTTTGCAAGAGCATTGATGTCACAACCACAAGAATATTTCAATTTAGTTAATGTGCAAAGATTAGTTGAAATGCTTACTGCATCACCCCAATTAGTCGATAAAATTATTATCGAAACACACAATGAAGAAATCATCAACCGCTATAAATCTTTTCTTGCATATGATTCAAAATTACGCACAAATATCATCGCTTCCACGCTATCATGCCTGCAAATCTTCACTGATCCAAATATTCAAAAAATATGTTCAACAGATACATTGGAACTTGAACGAATACGAGATTCTAAATACATTTTGTTTGTACAAACAGGTGTTTTAAACGCAACATATTATAGTGCAATTACAAGTATTCTAATACGCCAACTCATGAGCATTATAATGTCTAAGATGTATGAACCACATGAACGCAGAACTTTATTCTTATTAGACGAATTTCCAACACTTTACATTCCAGATATTGATATTATTATATCAAACATTCGTAAATACAATAATTCATCACTCGCAATCATGATTCAGTCGTACTCTCAATTGGAATCAAGGTATAACAAAGCAATTGCAAAAACCATCATAACAAATTGTATGGCACGATTGTATTTTGGTGCAGGTTTGGATTATGAAACAGCATCGCAACTCTCACAAGAATTAGGACAGTATTCCTATGAAGACGGAAATAAACAAGCATTACGACATCTCAAAACATCAGCAGAAATTAGACAGCAATCAGCAGATACATGCCTATTATTATACTCAAATTATAACCCGATATTAGTTCCATTACGACCATATTATAAACAACCACTTATGTTGCATTCATTAAATAAATCTAACAGAAAGCAACCACAAGAATTATCCGATGAACCCGTAAAATTAATAGGCAGTTGAAATATCCCAAGCGAAATACGAAGCTATGGATATACTTATATCAAAATGGAATCTTGGAATCCAAAGATGAAGCTGTTATTAAGCAAGCCATTAAAGACTATTATAAAAAGTACGACCGAGATTTAAAACAACGAAAACGAAAAATAGAACAACGTGAATTCACCATTTCTTTTTCAACGCAACTGATTAACCATATACGCAAGCGTGCGAAAGAATACAATGTAACAGTAATTGATTACCTCAAGATATTAGCAAATGCTGACCTTTCGTTTACGTCTCCACTTGAACATACGCTATCTTATAAAGAAATACTACAGGTATTGCAGCAGTACAAAAACTCAATAGATGCTATTGAAAGCAAAGATAGTAACAAATGGTTCGGCAATAATAATTATGACGAACTCAAAAAACTCTTACAGTATATACTCGAAATGGTAGAGATAAAAAAAAGATAAAATGATTATTAAATCGCTTTCTAGAAAAGGAAATAAACGAAGTACCGTAAAACAACTTCTTACCTATATGTTTCAAGAACATAAAAAAAGCGACTTTGTCCTTACTCATAATCTCCAAGGCAATAATATTGTTGACTTCACTAATGCATTTATGCTCAATGAAAAGAACCGTTTGCATATCCGAAAAAATAATGTTCTTGTCTACCACGATATGATTTCAATGCACCATTTAGATAGTGAAAAAATCACACAAAAAACATTACGAAACATTGCTAAAGAATATATCAAACTTCGCAATCCAAATGCACTTTATGTTATCTTGCCACATTATGATCGTCATGCAATACATCTTCATATTGCAATAAGTGGCATTGAACAACACACAGGATTATCTACGCGCATTTCAAAAGAACGTTTCAAAGAAATAAAAATAGAACTACAAAACATGTTTCCAGAACTAGAACATAGCATCGTTGAACATGGCAAAAAAGATAAGCAGAAAATATCTGAAAGAGAATATCAAATGATGAAACGAAAAACACCAACAGAAAAAGAATACATCAAACAATTACTAGAAACTCTATACAAAGAATCTACTTCACAAGAAGATTTTTATAAGTGCATACAAGATAATGGATTAAAGACCTATGAGCGACGTGGTAAGAAATATGGTATTGACGGTAATCGTAAAATGAGATTTTCCACACTCGGTTTCGATGATAAAAAAATAAAAGATTTAGATGTTTTATTAGATTTCACAAAACTGAGAGATGATAACAACAGAGGCATTAACAAAACATATTATTATGTTCGTTAATATGTTATATGGAACAGATAGATACAACCATCACAAATACACATTTATAGGTATTTGAAATGTAATAATACTTTTATACATTTAATCTTTACAACAAACGAACAAACTAAATTTAAGAAATACAGCTGCACCAAACTATTGGATGTAGAGTTCTTTAACATATTTAGTTGTTCAGATTTCCAAACTACTTTTTTGAGAATATATTTTTACTACGTCATGTTTTGGCGTTCATCTAATGCATATTTGTATCAAATAAATAATGTATGAATCTCTACGCAAAAAAACACATTCGGTTAAAAAACAAAAATGACTTCTTAGTTTTTTAACTATTATAAAATTAACGTGGTCTTATAAAGTGTTAAGATATTAGTTTTCACACAATATAATAAAACGCGTATCGTTATTAGAAATAAATTGCATCATCAAATAAAAATACATCCATGAAAAATCAGAAAGCATATTCCGTCATTGTCAGTTTAATTCCTGCGGTGCAAGCCGTACTCGACACCTTCAACGCAGCACAGGTAAGCGATGCACTGCGCATGTACATTGGAGCGCTACTAATCTTGCTTATTATCGTAATGCAAGGCATACAGATCTACCTCAATCCAAGCATTAAAAATAATGCTCTTTGGGTAAGTGTGGTAGCACTCATTGGATACATTGCAGGTGGCGTAATGGACAACCTTAATGTGATACCTATGAGCGAAGAATCTGCTAGTGTTATTCGTTTAGTATTCTCTTTGTTCGTTGTCATTGCCAATGCCATTGTGAGAGAATACAACACTGTGGAAGACAAATTAAAAATAAATATAAAGTAAAAATTCCCTTTAAATATTTAAAATAGAATTAATAACAAATAAAATAAAAAACATCATGCAAAACATAGATAAATTAAAACCAAACGAAATAACCCAATTAATTGAAAATGGCTTATCGCTGTTAATTAAAGGATTTGAGAACATTGGATTTAGAAGAAAAACCAATGAACGCTTACAACATCTGGAAGATCAAGTAGCATTGTTAAGTAAGAAAATTTTAGAACTCGAAGAAAGATAAGTGCCTATGGAAAAATCCAATTAAAATAAATAAATAAAGTCCATTTAGAGATTTAGACAAAAAACGAGTACAGCTGCTCGAGGTGGATAGTCATGCCTATTCCGAAGTTTCGGAACGAAAGATAAAAATGAAAAGAAAGGCAAAAAATAAATAAAAATAATTTTTCACTACGGCAGGTTTTGGCGTTCATCTCGAGCATATTTGTACCAAGAAGAAATAAATTATCTCACAATTAAAATTACAAAAGATGGCAAAATAGACAGAAAAGATAGAAAACAATCAATAAGTCGTACGCTTAAAATGTACATAAAATAATAAAACAATTTTTCAATTATAAAACACAATTTCAAAATGGAAACCAAAATTAAAAACACGCTCTTTAGGTTTGTCGCATTCAGAAAACCAGAGCAAATTAATGATGACAAAAAATTAAACTTATTTGTACATCTGCCTGATAACATAAAAGCATTGAGTAATTTATATGCTCTTACACAAACAGAATTTAATACAAAAATTACTACTTTTGAAACAAGCACAACTCCAAAATTAGTAAAAACAAAAGATGAACTTAAAGTACTGAATCAACCATTGTATGATTTAGCATTTTGGGTATTGCAAAATCGCGAGTCTGTAACGGCAACATCCTTTCAGACGAAGATGGATGAATTAAATGTAACTACAGCAAGTATTTTATCTGAAGCAGATGAAGTTACGGTTTGGGACAACTTTATTTATCAAGTTACACAACACAAAGATGATATTGCTCGCGAAGCTGCAATGACATTATTGTATGGTAATTATTTATTGAAACAACAAACATTGCAAAATGGATTAATTGCAAATGCTTCTACGTCATCATTTACTGGCACAACACCGCCATCGCCAAATCCAAATACTTTAACCGTAAATCAATTCAGAAGAATTTTGCAAGCTCGAATTGTTCGTCCCGATTTTCTTGCATTTTCACCTGTTACCACTACACCACCTGCAAGCATTGTAGGCGATGAACCATTAAGCTTGCAAACACAACAACAATTCAGAACTGCATTAAATCAATTAAATAGCAAAAGAACGATTGCCAATTTAGAAAAGCTAAAAGAAGAATTAGCAAGTGCAGCTAAAAAATACAATAAATTAGAAGTACAAAATTTAAAAACGTATGATACACAATATCAAAGTGATTATGATGATTATCTGGCATCCATTAATAATTCCAGCAGTAGTTTAACTGGTGGTGATGCAACACCACAGGTTCCGCCGCCGCCATACGATTATTCATCATTAGCACAATTGGACGCGACAAGACTAGAAAGTCATTTGTCATCTGAAAGTTTTGAATTTTATAATGAAATTGCAAGCGAAGATGTAGAAACGTTTGCAGATTTAAATGATTTAATTACGCAAAAAATTTCAGAAGAAAGTACTGCATCCTTTAGACTACCAAGTACCACTACAACGTTTTGGTCAATTGGTGGTGTAACAGTACCATATGAACCAACCAACCCAACTAATAACTATACGTATGTCATTCAGCCAATTAAAAAGAATAATAGCATACTACGTTATAAATTTAATTTGGCAATTAAAGTTCCAAATACACAAATGGATATTCAATCTATCAGCTATAGTGTATATAAAGATGAAGATTTGTTAAGAACATCAAACAATGCGGACTTTAATAATATAGACAGCATAATCGTTGGTGAATTATTTGAATCTGGAGTTTTATTACCTATTAATACAACACATGTTGTAATTAATGCAAATATCACATTTAATAATGGCGCTAAATATAGTTTAATCCAAACGGTTGTATTATCAGAAGAAGCTTTAGGCACGTTAGAAGATGTTTCAAATCCAAATGGGCAACAACAAGAAGAAGGTGGCTCTGGAAACCCAGTTCCACCAGTAGTTATTTTGCCAACTGATAATAGGCCTAGTTGGAAAAAATTTGGTGTTACTCGCTTAGGTATTGCCGATTACCGTAAAGTAGAACAATCTATTTGCTGTTATGTGCCTGGTGAAGTTTCTCATATTGAAAATATTATGGCAAGTGAATATAAAGAAAGAGCTACTAAACGTTTACGTCGTTCTGAAAATACAATTACAACAGAATCTTCTACAGAAACAGAAAGCTTAACAGATAGCACAAGCACTGAGCGAAATGAAATGCACCAAGAAATTTCTAAAATGCAACAACAATCTATGGATTTATCTGTAGGAACAAGTGCGAGCTATAGTGGATTTGGATTTACGTTTAATGCTAATGCTGCATTTGCTATGCATAACAGTAAAGAACAATCAAATAATATGGCTCGAACAGAAGCACGAGAATTAACAGAACGTGCATCTGAAAAAGTAGTTAGAAAGGTGAGAGAAGAAAGAATTAATAAAATTATTGATGAGTTTACAGATGAAAATAAACATGGTTTTGATAACAGAACAAATAAAGAGCATGTTTCTGGCGTATATCGTTGGGTAGATAAAATCTATAAAAACGAAATATTTAATTACGGCAAACGGCTTATGTATGAATTTATGATTCCAGAACCAGCTAAATTCCACTTGCTATCTAATGATGCTATTGTATTAAGTGAGCCATATGATTTTGTAACAAAAGACAGCATTACAGACTCTACCAAAATAACAAAAGGCAATTACTTAAAAATTGCTGAAAGAAATAATGCTCAAATAGATGTTTGGCCTGATGAATCTATTTATTTATCCAAAGAACTTATGAGAGATTTTAAATCTGGTACAGACGGAGCACCTGGCGATGGAATAAAACATCAGGTAGCAGAATTAATCTTACCAATACCAGAAGGTTACCAAGTTGATTCCATATCAGGATTTCTAAATTTAAAAAATGGAGATCATCCAGATGCATTCTTAAACAAACAGGCATATTTATACATCGGAGGAATAAGTAAAAAACTTACAAGTGTTCAAATTAGTGGAGGTAATACGATAGCTGCCATAACTAGGATGTACAATGAGGTGCTTTTTGAATTTCCAAACAGTGCCTTTAATGGTAAAGTAATAACGAATGAACTCTCTGCTACATTTACAACTTGGGATATTGGGTCGTATAATTTGAATATTATTGTCAAATGTAAACTTACAGACAGATCGGAAGAGCACACGTCTGAACTCCAGTCA
>CALLKF010000152.1 GCA_938008535.1 uncultured Saprospirales bacterium
ATTTTAATTAAGAAAAGATTTTTTTGGAACTTATAAAAAGCTCAAAAAGCCAAGTTTAATTAATGTTTGAAGTGTCGAACACTCGTTGTAACCATAGATAAATTATGCATATTACAATAATCAATAGAATCTTGATCTTTGATACTTCCACCTGGTTGAATAACTGCTTTGATACCTGCTTTATCAGCAATTTCAACGCAATCTGGAAATGGAAAAAATGCATCACTTGCCATTACCGCATTTTCTAAGCTAAACCCAAAAACCTTTGCTTTGTGAATAGCTTGTTGCAAAGCATCCACACGCGATGTCTGCCCGCAACCCATTGCCAGTAACTGCTGGTCTTTTGCCAATACGATAGTGTTTGATTTAAGATGTTTTGCTAATTTATTTGCGAATAATAAATCTTTGATTTGTGCCTCTGTTGGTGTTATGTTAGTGACGCATTTCAACTCATTTTCTTGCTCTATCTTTTTGTCAAAATCTTGTACAATAACACCGTTTAGTAAGGATTTAAATTGCTTTGCAGGAAAATTAAACAACTTTTGTTTTAATAAAATTCTGTTCTTTTTTTTCATTAATTTCAAAATTTATTATAAGCTCATCACTACTTTTATTATTATTATTGTGATGCTAAGTATTGCTATTTTTTCATTATTTCAAATTGATAAAAAACCAATCCTATTTACACCACAAAACGAATCTGTTTATGAAAGTGCAATGCAAGGTTTAAAATTCGTATTTCATAACAAAGTAATTTTATCATGCATCAGCTTAGATTTATTTGCCGTATTATTTGGTGGCGCAGTTGCGTTGTTACCTGTATACGCAAAAGATATTTTACATGTTGGTGCCGAAGGTTTGGGTTGGCTACGTGCATCACAGGCAATTGGTGCTATTTTTATGCTGATGATACTCGCCTATTTTCCAATTAAAAAACATGCAGGTTTAATATTGTTAGTTGCCGTTTTTGGATTTGGAATCTTTATTATTTTATTTGGAATCAGTACAATATTTTGGTTCTCGATGTTTTGTTTAATAATGAGTGGTGCACTCGATGGTGTAAGTGTTTCTATCAGACATACTATTGTTCAATTGGCGACACCAGATGATATGCGTGGTCGAGTATCAGCAGTAAACTCTATGTTTATTGGCTCTTCCAACGAAATTGGCGAATTTGAAAGTGGCGCAACTGCTTCATTATTAGGAACGGTTCCAGCTGTTATATTTGGTGGTTGTATGACTTGTGTGGTAGTGGCAGTTACTTACTTTATTTCGCCATCGATTCGGAAGATGGAATTAAAATAAGCTTATTTCACATTTTATTTTCACCTAAACAAATAATATTCACGATATTTGGTTTAACTATTTACAAATTCATTTATATGCAAAAGCTATTTAAATTTTTATTGATAAGCATTGTTTTTTTACAATTAGGATGCAGTCATAAAACAGCAAAAAATGTTGCTACTACAGAAACTAAAGCGGTGGAACCTGCGACACCAATTCCACCAACACCACCAATTGTTCCATCAGCACCATCTGCAGTAAATGAACCAACTAAATCGGAAACAAAAACAACAATTGATAAAGTTGATGAATTAATCAATCTACAAAACAAATTACCACTCAATCCAAACGTTCGCACAGGAATTTTACCAAATGGATTAAAATATTATGTGCAAAAAAATAGCAAACCAGAAAATCGTGTTGAACTCAGATTAGCAGTAAATGCTGGTTCTAATCAAGAAGATGCTTCACAAAAAGGACTTGCGCATTTTGTAGAACACATGGCTTTTAATGGAAGTAAACATTTCTCAAAAAATGAATTAGTAAATTATTTAGAAGGCATCGGCACTAAATTCGGACCGCATTTAAATGCCTATACCAGTTTTGATGAAACCGTATATATGTTACAAATTCCAACTGATAAAAAAGAAATTTTAGATAAAGGTTTATTAGTACTGGAAGATTGGGCTGGTGGATTATCATTCGATCCTGCTGAAATAGATAAAGAACGTGGTGTAGTGGTTTCTGAATGGCGCAGTGGACAAAGTGCAAACACACGTATGATGAATAAATTTTTACCAACGCTTTACTACAAATCTCGTTATGCAGAACGCCTACCAATTGGCGATACTGCAATTTTATTACGCGCACCTTATGAACGTTTATCTACTTTTTATAAAGATTGGTATCGACCCAATTTAATGGCAGTTGTAATTGTTGGCGATGTAGATGTAGATGCAATGGAAAAAGAAATAAAAACAAGATTTGGTGCTTTAAAAAATCCATCTACAGAAAAGAAAAAAGAAATCTTTGATTTACCAACACATAAAGAAACATTGGTGTCTATTTGCACTGATCCTGAAGCAACTTATTCAAGAGCGATAATCACATATAAGCATCCAAAAATAAATGAGAATTCAGTTGATGGTTATAAAATGAATCTAATAAACTCTTTGTTTAATGCAATGTTTAATAATCGTTTACAGGAAATTATTCAGAAACCAAATCCACCATTTTTTGCAGCATATTCTGGTTACGATAACGAAACAAGAAACAATGATGCATATAGTTTAACAGGAATTATTAAAAGCGGACAAACGATAAAAGGACTAGAAACATTATTAACTGAAGACGAACGCGTTCGAAAATATGGTTTCACACAAACAGAATTAGACCGACAAAAAATTGATTTATTAACAATGTATAAAAATGCATCCGAAGAAAAAGATAAAACAGAATCAGCAGATTTTGTAAGAGAATATGTTGCAAATTTTTTAGAAAACGAACCAGCACCAGGCATCGAAACAGAATATGCATTAGCTAAAAAATTATTGCCAACCATTACATTAAATGATATAAACGCATTGCCTGCAAAATATATTACGGACGAAAATTGCGTGATTGTTTTAACAGCACCTGAATCGGAAAAGAAATTTTTGCCTTGGGAAAATGATATCAAAGAAATGGTGATAAAAGCAAAAACGGCTGATGTGAAACCATATATAGATGTGGTTGCCAACGAGCCATTGTTATCAAAACTGCCAAAACCATCTTCTATTATTAAAGAAACAAAAAATGAAAAATACAACATCACTACTTTAGAATTAAAAAATGGTGTACGTATTATTTTAAAACCAACTAATTTCAAAAACGATGAAATTTTAATGACAGCATATAGTCCTGGTGGAACTAATTTATACAACGATGAAGATTTTATGAGTGCCGATTATTCTAATGCAATCGTACAAGAATGTGGCATCGCAACGTTTGACAAATTAACCTTACAAAAAATGCTAACTGGAAAAACTGTAAATGTATTTCCTTACGTTGGTGAATTAAATGATGGTTTTGAAGGAAGTTGTGTACCAAATGATTTAGAAGTAATGTTGCAATTAATTTATTTATATGCAACTCAACCACGAAAATCAAAAGAAGATTTCACTACGTTTATGGAAAAACAAAAAGCACAAGTTGAGTTGCAATTAAGCAATCCAGGCGCATTTTTTGCAAATAAATTCCAAAATTTAATTTACAATAAAAATATTCGTCGTGGCATCACTACTACAGAAAAATTAGAGAAAGTTGATTTTGAAAAAGCGATGAAAATTTATAACGAACGTTTTTCAAATGCTGGTGATTTTACCTTTGTTTTTGTAGGAAATTTAGACGTAGAAAAAATAAAACCAATGCTGGAAACCTATTTGGGTGGCTTGCCTTCCACCAATAAAAAAGAAACCTGGAAAGATGCTGGCATCATCAAAAAAGATGGTGTTGTAAACTCGAAAGTAGAAATGGGAAAAACACCAAAAGATTTGGTTGGCATTCATTTTCATGGCGAAACAAAATGGAATGATGAAGACAATTACATTTTTAATTCGATGGTAAAAGTGCTGAGTATTCAGTTGCGCGAAGCAATGCGCGAAGATAAAGGTGGTGTATATGGTGTTGGTGTAAATGGTGCGTTTGTTCAACGTCCAAAAAATGAATATGGAATTACGATTCAATTTAATACCGATCCAACTCGTGTTGATGAATTGGTAAAAACTGTGTATGAGAATATTGATTTATTGAAAAAAAATGGAGCAAGTGCTGAAAAAATTACTAAAGTACAGGAAACTCAACGTCGTGAACGCGAAACCGATTTGAAAGAAAATGATTTTTGGTTGAGTAGAATTCAATACTGCGATGAATACAATTATGACATCAATAAATTAGATGAATACACTAAACAAATTGATGGTTTAACGATTGGTAAAATAAAAACTGCGTTCAATAAATATTTTGACATGAACAACAAAGTTGAATTAATTTTGACGCCTGAGAAATAAAATTTGTACCACGAAAATCGTGGCACAAATTTTATTTCTCAGCCATTTCATTTTTAAAACTATCTAATGAAGTATAGACTTGATTAATCACTTCATTAAAAATCTGCATTTGCTTTGGTGTAATGTTTTCTGAAATTCTTTTCTCTAATTCAAACACTGTTTTTAATGCAATTTTACGCAACTTTTTTCCTTCAGCAGTCATAAATACTAATACTTTGCGTTGGTCATTTTCATCTTGTTTGCGCACAATCGCACCTTTGTCTTCTAAACTATTTAGCGTGCGCGACAAACTATTCGGCTCCATTCCTATGCGTGGTGCAATTTTGGTAACAGGCACGCCATCGTCTTCATAAATTGCCATCAACACAAACGCCATCGAAATAGTGCCATCGTGCATGGTTGCTTTATCATTGAAAACTTTTGCAATATTTAACCATGATGTTCGCAAATGGTAAATCACCATTTTATCAGCTGCTTCTTGAAATAAATCCATATCTAAAAGTAAAAAAATAAATTTAATAAGTATCTTGTATAGAGAAAAAAATGAATGCACGCATTGAAAAATATTTGGTGGCTTATAATTACATTCAATTATTTGGATGGATTTGTGTATTGGCTGCACTGATATTTTCTCAAACTAAATTATTCTACATACTTTGTTTTGTGCAAACTTTTGCTTTGCTTGAAATTGTACATACTCTTTTTAAATGGATAAAATCCAATTTTATTTTTACATTTTTACAAATTGGCGCTCGTGTGCTGATGTTAGTAATTGTTTCACATTTACATATAGAAAAAGGATTTTTAAATGATAGTTTATTAAATCCATTTACAATCTTTAAAATTATGACATTGGCATGGTGCATTGCAGAAATTATCAGAAGCAGTTATTACCTCAAAAGGCAATCTAATTTAATAACATGGTCGCGTTATAATGCATTTATTATTTGTTATCCAATTGGTGTTACCAGTGAACTCTATTTAATTTATAGCTTAGCGATTAACAAAAGTAAATTAAGTGTAACAATTGCGTTAATTCTGTTAACGATAGCTTATTTCATTGTATTTCCTTCCTTATATTTACATTTATTAAAACAACGAAAATTGAAAGTGTAATTTAAAATAAGCAACATAAATTATACAATACAAACAACAAATAACCTACAACAAATAACTTCAAACATGAGCGACTTCTTACAAAATCCATTGGTGAAACAAATTGCAAAAGCAATGAATCTTCCATTGCCAATTCCTGCTTTATTAATCAGAAATCATCAGCCATTTTCGGATACTGAAATCGAACATAAAAAAATTACGATTATTGGAAATGAAAATGAAATTTCAAAATCGCTTCATAAAATATTAAACACAAAATGTATTTTAACAACTGAATACGAAAATAAATTTGATGGAATTATTTTAAATGCAACAGGCATTCAAACGGTAGAAGATACAACTGATTTTTTTAAAGAAGCACAGCGATTAGTTTTAAAAATAAATAAAAATGCGCGTGTTCTGGTTTTAACAAAAGTAGACACCACCAATCGTGAATCGTTTGCAGTACAAAATGCATTCGAAGGTTTCACGCGTGCATTGTCGAAAGAGTTAGGAAAATATGGCACTACAGCCAATCATTTAAAAATCACGAATGCAATTCCGGAAAATATTGCAACATCAATTTTGTTTTTTTTATCCGATAAATCTTCTTTTATCACTGGACAAGTCATTGAATTAAACGCAGCAAATACTACAACATCAATTTCCAATAATCAATTATTAGCGAACAAAATTGCCATCGTAACTGGTGGCGCGCGTGGAATTGGTGCTGCTGCTGCACATGTGTTGCATCGCGAAGGCGCAAAAGTAATTATTGTTGATGTGCCTCAAGCTAGCGATGATGCAAATGCATTGGCTTATGAAATTAATGGTGAAGCATTTTTGATAGATATTACACAAAATGATGCTGCTGAAAAAATACAAAAATATGTGTTAGAGAAATTTGGCAAACTCGATATTTTGGTAAACAATGCAGGCATCACGCGCGATAAAACATTGGCAAAAATGAGCGAACAACAATGGAACAGTGTGCTGCAAGTAAACCTAAAAGCAACCATTAATTTAACAGAACAATTTATAAAAAATGGCTTTGCTGAACATGCAAAAGTAGTTGGTTTGGCTTCTATTTCTGGCATTGCTGGCAATGTTGGACAAACAAATTATTCGGCGTCAAAAGCTGGAATGATTGGCTATATGAACGCTATTTCTAAAACAACTTCAGTATATGCAAATGCAGTTGCGCCAGGTTTTATTGAAACTAAAATGACCGAAAGTTTACCATTATTTGTGAAAGAAGGTGGCCGACGATTATCTACTTTAAAACAAGGTGGCTTGCCAGCAGATGTTGCCGAATTAATCGGATTTTTGTGCTCACCATTATCGGATGGAATTAATGGTAATTGTATTCGAGTTTGTGGTGGTAGTATGATTGGCGCATAAAAACTTACTTTTTTAATCATTTTAGCACTTTTATTTAACGTTTATTGTGATAATGTAAATTTTTTATTTATTTTAGTTCACGATAACATTAATTAAAATTCATACTATATAATTATAAATTTTGAACACATGAAAAATACAGTATTACTTACACTTTTTTTAGTTTTTACGATTTCAACATTTGGAGAAGAAAATTCAATGTTGATATCCAAAGGAAAATCTAAAAAGAAATCAGAAAAATCAGCAACAATTAGTCCAAATAAAATTGGAAGAGCTGGTTATCTTTCGATTTCAGGTGGTTATGGAGTTCCATTTTTATCAACAGCAATGCGTTCACCATTAAAAGAAATTGGTGATAAAGATTGGTACCAACGCAATGGTGATTTAAGTGTAAAACCTATAATTGGTACAAATGGAAATGGACTAGCATTCAACATTACTGGTGGAATTATGTTTAATCGTTACATTGGTTTTGAAGCTCAATTGACTGCAGCATGGCATCCAGAGGCATTAGATGCTCGTATTGATATTCCAACTTATTACGCTACTCAAAAATCTTCTACTGTTGCACAATACTTATCTACACATTTGGTAATGCGTTGGGACAATGGAAAACGTTTTGGTGTATTTGCAAAAGTAGGTCCACTTTTACCTTTTCATGGCTCACCTGATACGCGTGCTTACATAAAAGATCAACAAGGAAGAATTATAGAAACTTTAGCAGGTTTACCGATACTTCCTTTAAATATTTCTGGATTAGCAAATATTGAAATCGAATTAATTGGAAGATCAAAATCTACTTTTAATCCAACAATTGGATTAAGTGCTGCAATTGGAGCAGAAATTAAATTAAATAAAAACTTTTCTCTATTCGGTGAAGTAAGAGTACAAGCATACACAATCACGATAAAGGAAACAAAATTTTATGAATTTGAACAACATGCAAGCATTAATGTATTAGGAATAAAATTACCTGCACCAGATGGCTTATTACCGTTTCCATCTAATATTAATAATATTGATGAAACACCAGAATTTTTGAAAACAATCTCATTTAAAAAAGAAATTAATGAAGAATCAAATACAGCACGTTATGGTTTTAAATCATTGTTTCCTGCTGGTGGTTTAATTGGTGGTTTGTTAAATCCTAATGGCGCGCCATTAGTAGATCCAAACAAACCAAGGGATGAAGTACAACCAAAAATAAATGCGTCAACATTATATTTTAATGCAGGCATTAGAATTAGTTTTCCTAATAAAAAATATGCAGTAGCTAGTAGTACAGATTCTTTTAAAGCAAACAAAAGTAAAAAAAAATCAAAAAAAAGTAAAAAATCAAAAATGTCAGACGCACCAGATGCTGAGCCAGGCACAGTTGTTCCAGAAGGACAATAAAAAAATACAAGTTTAAATTTAAAAAAAAGCATTCTTAAAAAATTAAGAATGCTTTTTTTGTTTGTATTTGCTTATAATTATTCGTATTAATTTACAATTAAGTATAAAAATCCTTAAATTGTGTAGTCAAAACTAACTAATGAAAAAACTGTACTTCACTTTATTCATTGCTATTTTATTGCAATCAGTATCGTCTTTTGCTGGCTTCATTGATGGTTCTTACAAATACAAAGGGCAAACTAGAAAATATTCTATTTACGTTCCAACTATTTATTACACACAAAATAAAAAAGTTCCTTTGCTATTAGGATTGCATGGCTATGGTGATGAAATTTCAAATTTTAAAAACATCTGTTTAACTAGCATCGCTGATACAGCAAATTACATTTGTGTATATGCTGAAGGATTGCCATTTTTTGGTGCAAATGCATGGAATTCTGGCGCTGGTGTTGGCATCATCAACGTAAATAGCACCATTGATGATGTTGGTTTTTTAAATGGTTTGGTTGATACCGTTATTAAAAAGTATAGTATTGACACCAACAGAATGTATGTATTTGGTTTTTCGTTTGGTGGTTTTATGACAGACAGATTGGCTACTCAAAATTCCTCACGATTTGCTGCAGTTGCAAATGTTTCTGGCTTGCATGGTAATTTTTTAGCTGGTTTGATTCCAACAAAAGGTGTTCCTTATTTAAAATTCCATGGAACAAATGATCCGACTATAAAATATGATGGTTCGCAAACAGTTGGTTTATTTCCAGGATTTGGTTTAAGTGCTGAAAAAACTGTGAAATTTTGGGTGACTCAAAATCAATGTGATACTATTCCAATAATTGACACTATGCCGAATACTTCTACCGATACGTTGACATTTATAAGATATACTTACAAAAACGGTAGAGACAGAAGTGATGTAGTATTTTACAAAGTAATAAATGGTATCCATAAATGGTATGGCTCACCAACCAACGATATTTCTTATTGCCAAACTATTTGGAAATTTTTTAGTCAGTATTCAAAAAATGCAGTTATTTTATCGACTCAAAAAGATCAAAAGATTGAGCATTTCAATATTTATCCAAATCCAACAACCATCAACTTTACAATTGACTTATCATCTTTAACAGAAAAAATTAATACCATTCAGATTTATTCTGTTACTGGTAATTTAGTTTTTATAAAAAATATAGAAAATGAAAATCAATTGAATATTGAAACAGCATTTCCAAAAGGTTTCTATCTGATTCAATTAATCAATAATAACGGAATAATTGCAACTGAAAAACTAGTCATTCAATAATTTATATCAAAGAGTAATTAAAATAAAAATGAAACTAAAATTTTACACACTTGTATTATTATTATTTACAGCATTTGATAATGCATCTGCTGGTTATGTAAACGGAACTATGTCATACGGTGGTCAAACACGCAAATATGTTATTTACGTGCCTCAAATTTACTTAAATCAGCCTAAGAAAGTACCTTTGTTAGTTGGCTTACATGGTAACGGCGACAATGCAGCTAATTTTAGTCAGATATGTATGTCATCTGCAATTGCTGATACAGCTAATTATATCGTGGTTTATCCAGAAGCATTACCTGACCCGATATTAACAACAAATGCATGGCATTCAGGTGCTGGTGTTGTTCCACTTTTTGAAGTAAACAATTTAGTAGATGATGTTGGATTCATCAATCAATTGATGAACAATGTTATTGCGAGCTATCAAATTGACACCAACAGAATGTATGTTTTTGGATTTTCTTTTGGTGGTTTTATGACGAATAAAATGGCCGCTGCATCTGCTGCTCGTTTTGCTGCTGCTGCATGTGTAGCTGGTGAAAGAGGGAATTATAATACTTCTATTCCTGCTGTTCCTGTTCCTTATCTTCATTTTCATGGAACTGCTGATAGTGTTATCACATATAATGGAACTGGCGGAAGTTTTCCAGCATTAGGTTTAACGCCAGACAACACCACAAAATCTTGGGCAACACAAAATGGTTGTAGTTTAACTCCAGTAATTGATACCATGCCAGATTTGGTAAATGATGGTTTACGATTTATTAGATATACTTACAACAATGTATCAAACAATAATAAAGCAATTTTATATAAAGTGGTGAATGGTGAACATGACTGGTATTACAGACCCAATAATGATTTAGATTATTGCCAAACCATTTGGGAATTTTTCAGAAGATATGCAAAAACACCAAATACCACACCTGGAACTCCAACTGCATCTTTTACTGCTAGCGATACAACAGTTTGTATTGGAAGAACACTAACATTTACGAGCACATCAACTTCATCAACTGGTTCATTAGATTCAATACGTTGGACAATTTTAGGTGGAACACCATCAACTGGAACGACAACACCGATTGTATCTACATTTAACACTGTTGGAAATTATATAATCACATTAAAAGCATACAAAAGCGGAAACGTTAGCACAGCAACAAAATCTATACGAGTGAAAGCATTGCCAAATGCAAATGCTGGTGCTGACAAATTGCTTACTTGTTCTGTAACTAGTCTACAATTAAGTGGAAGCAGTACCACTAGTGGTGCGGCATTTTCGTGGACTGGTCCTGGAATTGTGAGTAACGGAAATACTGCAACACCAACTGTAAATAAAGCTGGAAATTATACTTTAACTATTACGGTTGCAGCTTGTACATCAACAGATATTGCTTTAGTTTCTATTGATACAATTCGACCAACTGCAAATGCAGGTACTGATATTACTTTAACTTGTACTAATCCTACAAAATTAATTGGCACACCTACAATTGCAGGCAACAACTATTTATGGTCGCCAGCAAATGGTTTGTCAAATACAGCAATTGCACAACCTACAGCAAACAAATCTGGAACTTATACTTTAACTGTATCAAAAATAGCAAATGGTTGTACATCAATAGATGCAGTTACTGTTGCTATTGATACTATAAAACCGCAAGCAGATGCTGGACCAAATTTAATATTAACTTGTACAACTACATCAGTAATATTGGGTTCAAATGCAATAAGCGGTAACACTTATTCTTGGAGTCCAACTAATGGTTTAAGCAATAGTAATATTGCTCAACCAAGTGCGAACAAAGGTGGAACTTATATTGTAACCGTAACAAATACATTTAATGGTTGTACATCTACAGATGCTGTTAGCATAAGTATGGATACCACAAAACCAAATGTACAAGTTAGTTCGTCTCCAATTTGTGCTGGACAAACTGCGACATTAACTGCAAGTGGCGCTGACAGTTATAATTGGCCAACTTTAGGTGGAAATGGTAATCCTAAAACAACACCGATATTAAATACGAATACTATTTATTCTGTAACTGGAACAAAAACATCTAATGGTTGCACTAAAACAGTTTCGCATACTGTTGTTGTTAATTCATTACCAACGACACCAACCATTACCAGAAGAAACGATACTGTATTTTGTAATATAACAGGAACGCAATATAAATGGTATTTAAACAATGTATTGATGACCACAACTTCAGTTGCTTTTTTAAAAGTAACTCAAAATGGTTCGTATAAAGTTGAAGTGGTAAATAATAGTTGTACTTCATTAGCTTCAGCTGCAATAAATATTTCATTAACTGGCGTTAAGTACAACAAATTAGATATAGGATTTTCAATCTATCCAAATCCAACAAATGGTTTGTTTGAAATTAAACTTACATCGATTGCGAATAGGACCTATCAATTGAAATTGTACAGTTTAAGCGGTCAATTAATTTCAGAAGAAGAAATGAATGTTAGAGTTGGTGAAAATTCAAAAAATATGAATTTGGTTGGAATTGAAAAAGGTATTTATTTCTTAAGTATTATTGGTGATGACGGCGTTGCAACACAATCTATTTTGGTTCAATAGAAATCTAAATCTTAAAATAAAAAAATGTCTCAGCAATTGAGGCATTTTTTTTTAATTTTTGTATGAAATAAAACTCCGTGATTTCTCTGTGCAACTCTATGATAACTTTTACACAAAACGCAAATGAAATAGCTGTGTCATATCAAAAATCTTATTAAAACGCATCGCTACTTTTGTTGAAATGCGTTGATTAGATTTTGGAATACCATCAAAGAATTTTATGGCTCGAACAATTTTGATATGTTTGCTCCAAGTTGTAATAATTTTAGGATCTAAGATTGCCCATTCTAAATGTGCTTCTTTCATGCCTGCACGTTTGATACGCATATCGACAAAGAATTTCCCGAAGTTAGAAATCACATCAAACATAATTTCTGCGCCATTTAGTTTTGGTGCAATCGTAGACAAAAATGTTTTTACATCTTCTTCTTTAAAATACGGCAACACACCTGGAATTGTTATAAATAAACCATTACTAATATCGCCAATATCATCGATCCAGGAATAATCTAACATCGATTTGGCAATATATTTAACACGATCATTTGGTTCAGGTAACACTTGTTTTCTGAGCGCAATAGAATCTGGCAAATCCAAATCATACCACAATGCTTTACCATTGTCGCAGCGATAATAAGTTGTATCTAAACCAGCACCAATATCTAAGATTTTTCCATTTGGATGTTTTTGAAGAAACGAACGAATAGCTTCATCCATTTTATAAGCACGATAACATAAACCATGCACACCAATTTCTGTAATATTGCGCAATAATTTTTTCTTATCGACATCTAATTGTTCAAATAATTCTACTGCTTTTGTATCGTTTAATAAAGGATTTTTATACTGCGTTTCTTTTGCACGAGACACTAACGGCAACAGCAATGTTTCCTGTACGCGACCGAGATTTATTTTTATTTTTTCCATGATGATATTTTGAGATTTATCGCTAAAAACACCTTCAAGGTTTTAAAAACCTTGAAGGTGTTTGAAATTAATTTGGATTATAAACGCTTTCTTTATCTCGCATAATTTCATCATAATTCATGCTTACTTTTTTACATTTTTGTTGTACAAATAAATCCATTTGATCATCATAATGTTTGTTGCCTTCTACGTTACTCGCTCCATAAGGAGAAATGCTTTCAATAATGGGACCATTTGGAGTAAATTGTGCCAGTTCTATATACGATTCTCCCGCATCTGCTTTGTACAATCCGTTCTGGTGTTTTTTCATCCACATGGCAGCATTTACATCTGGAATACCACCAATAGGAAGTTCTTTTTTACCCCGAACTAAATGCTGCAAATCGCCTAATGGAATTTCTAATTTTCCATAATT
>CALLKF010000153.1 GCA_938008535.1 uncultured Saprospirales bacterium
CACAAAAAAATATTTTTAACGCAAACGAACAAATTTTATTAGATGCTGAATTGTATAACGAAAGCTATGAATTGGTAAACGATGTAGATGCTTCGTGCATTATGAAAGGTGATAATGGAAAAGAATTCAACTTTACATTTGACAAAACAATGAATGCATACACTTTAAACGCAGGCATTTTGCCAGTTGGAAATTATATAGTAAATGCTAAAACAAATTATAAAGGAAAAGCAAATACTGCGACGTGCAGTTTTGCTGTACGTGCAGTAATTATTGAAACATTGAACACGCAAGCTAATCATCAATTATTAAATACCTTAGCAAACCAAGGTGGTGGCAAATTTTATTATCCAAATTCGATGGAAAAAATAGTAGCTGATTTGCAAAAAGACAAAAAAATAAAAACAATTTTGTTTGAAACCTTCAACACAAAACCATTGATAGATTTGAAATGGTTGTTCTTTTTGGCATTGTTATTGTTAAGTATAGAATGGTTCATCCGAAAATTTAACAGAATTATTTAATACAATTATATCTATTTAAATAAAGATTTACTATATTTTTGCACTAAAATTAGATTTATGAAGAAACTTATATTTATAGCAATTTTTGCTATTTCATTATTTGCAACAAAACATGTAACTGCTACCGAAAAAGGCGATTTCAATGTTTATGTAACAACAAACTTAGGTCATCATGGATTTATACCTGAAAAGACATACACACTGCGTGGTCTTGGCTTCATTCCAGGTGTTACGTTAAACATGGATTATGCTGCGAGTAAATATTTTGGTATTGGTGGTTGGTTCACTTTTTCTGGTAAAAAATATGGCACTGATTTATCTGGAAACAATGGTTTTTATAAATATAGAAATTTTGGTGTTGGTATGCGTGGTGTTTTCCATTTATATCAATTAATTTCAGAAAAAGGAAATGCAAAATTGGATGCAGATAAATTTGACGTTTACATTCCTTTAGCACTTGGTGGTGGTTTCCGATTAGCAGACAAAAATATTCCTGGTGATAAATTTGCAGCTGGTGCTATTGTTGGTTCAGGAATTGGTGTTTCTTATTATTTCGTAGAACATATTGGTGGAAATTTAGAAGCTGGTTACTTAGAAGGTTCTTATGCGAAATTAGGTTTGGTATTTAAATTTTAAATTAAACTTATATTATATTAATAAAAAAACTCAACATACGTTGAGTTTTTTTTTATTTATGCGCTTTCCATTTGTTATACTTTTCGATTTCTTCGTCTAAATAAACCAATCCTTTTTTTACAAAATAATCATCGTCTTTTTTGCCAATAAATGGAATAAAATCTGGAATAAAATCATACGGATTGGCAAAATACATTAACACAAAAATTCCTATAGAGATATTCCTGTATGATATAGTTCGATAAGCACCCTTTTGCCAATCTTGTGATATATGCACTAATGAAATTATTCGACTGTTGATATCTGCATATTGCTGCATATAATTATCCAATTTAGTATATACAGAAGTTGCTAATTTCTCTAGTAAAAAATTTGTAGCCAAAACTTCTCGAATTTTTTCTGATGATTTTGGATAAAATCGCTCTATCAAATTATCTAAAAATGAACCTTCCATTATGCTACTTTCTGTTCTTTTTCCCAAACCATAAATCGTTCGATTTCTTTATTCAGCATTTTTATCAAATAACCTAAAATAAAGATATCATCTAACTGACCAATAATTGGAATAAAATCAGGAATTAAATCTAATGGATTCACAAAATAAATTAGCGCTGCAACTACTGCGATTATTGATTTAGTTGAAATATTTTTATAATCGCCTTGCATCCACGCTCGCAACATTCTTGTCAGTGCAATTACACTATCTTGTACTTTATAAAACAGTTCTGTTGTTTGTCCAATTTTTAAAAAGGCATCGTCTAATAAACTAGAAAGAGCAGTGCCTGAAGTTATTGTACGTTCGGCGCGTTTGTATAAATTATCAAATATTTTTTGCATAATTTTTTCGATTTTGTCTGAGCTATGATTTTTCTGATGAATTGATTGGCATGATTTGTAAATGACTGTATTAAAATTATCATAAAAAATTTAAAGCTACCATCAGAATCTCTGTAAATTTATATTAAAATAAACTCTTAACTCAATCTTTTCTTATAATCTTCATAACCATACGATTGAACTAATTCAAAGGAATTGTCAGTTTTCCAGATTCCAATACTTGGTAAATTAATTCCATTGAATGTTGATGTTTTCACCATGGTGTAATGTATCATATCATCAAAGACAATTTTATCGCTAATTTTTAATTCATTTTCAAATTTCCAGGTGCCCATAAAATCACCAGCCAAACAACTCATTCCACCAAGATTGTATTCAAAAACACTTTCACTTTCACCATCACTTTCACTTAAGACTTTAGGTTTATATGGCATTTCCAAACAATCAGGCATATGACATGTAAACGAAACATCGAGCATTGCAGTAGGAAAATCACCATTAGGAATAATATCCAAAACAGTAGAAACCAATACACCAGTTTGCCAGCCAACTGCGCTGCCTGGTTCTAAAATAATTTCTTCAATATTCGGATATTTTGCTTTGAATGCTTTCAAAATTTTTATCAAATGTTCTGGCTCGTAATCTTTACGTGTGATTAAATGACCACCACCAAAATTCAGCCATTTTGCTTGTAAAATTAACGGATGATATAAGTTGATAAACGATTCTAAAACTCGTTCCAATGTATAAGATGTGTTTTCGCACAACGCATGAAAATGAATTCCGTCAATTCCATCAGGCAATGTATCGGTCAATAAATTTCGTGGAATTCCTAAACGCGAATTTGGCGATGCTGGATTATATAAATCAGTTTCTATTTCCGAATAACCAGGATTTACACGCAAACCGTAAGAAATATCGTTGCGCATTTTGCTTTTGTACAATTCATATTGCGACAATGAATTAAATGTAATGTGCGATGATATATCTTGAATTTCATCGAACTCATTTGGCACATACACTGGACAATACGTGTGTGCTTTCACTTTCATTTCTTCGAACACTAATTTTGCTTCGTGAAAAGAGCTTGCCGTTGCGCCATGCAAATATTGTTTCACCAACAGAAAAACTTTATGAAACGAAAAACCTTTCAACGCACAAATAATATGAACGGAAGATTCGTCTTGCACTCTTTTTAATAAAGAAAGATTTTTAATTAACTTTTCTTCTTCTAAAACATAAGATGGCGATGGTATTTTTGAGTAATCTATCATTATAAATAATTAGTAACAAAGTTAGTTATAAAATAAATAAACAAACAAACCTACGAATTTAATTTATTTAAGAATTAATGGCATTGATTTTGTTTAATTTTGATAATGAAATAAGGATGAGAGTTGCACACCAAACAGAAATGATTAATTGCGAATTCCTTCCGAAGTTTCGGAAAGCACATATAAAATATTCAGATGAAAAAATTACTTCTTTTATTACCAATCGCCATTTTATTTTCGTTTACAACTTGGCAGTCAGATTTTACTGTAGCTAAGAAAACTGCAGTAAGTGAAAATAAACTGATTTTACTTAACTTTTCAGGTTCTGATTGGTGTGGTCCATGTATTATGTTTAGAAAGGAAGTATTGAACGACGCTATCTTTCAACAATTTGCAGATTCAAACTTAGTTATGTTAAATGCAGATTTTCCCAGACAAAAGAAAAATCAATTATCTAAAGAACAACAAAAACAAAACAGCGAATTAGCAGATTCATATAATAAAACAGGCATTTTCCCAAAAACATTATTATTAAGTGCTGAAGGAAAAGTGCTAAAAATTTGGGAAGGCAAACCAAAAGAAAACACCAACGAATTTATTCAGCAAATAAAAAATATTATTGACACCAGAAAATAATCAAACAGCACTAAATTCGAAAATTCATCAGAAAGTTATAAAACTGATGGGTAATCGATTTGAAATTAGTGTTGTAAGTGACGATGAAAATTGGGCATTTGAACAAATTGATAAAGCTATTGCTGAAATACAACGAATCGAAAAACTACTCACCACGTTTGATGAAAACAGCCAAACAAATCTGATTAACAAAAACGCAGGAATCCAACCTGTGGAAGTAGATAAAGAAGTTTTTGATATTATTGTTAGAAGTAATAGAATTTCTGATTTAACGCAAGGTGCATTTGATATTTCGTATGGCTCTATTGATAAAAGTTTATGGAATTTTGACAAGAATATGATTGCTTTGCCATCTACCGAAACTGCAAGAAAAATGGTACGATTAATTAATTACAAGAATATTATTTTAGACCCAAATCAACAAACAGTATTTTTAAAAAACAAAGGAATGCGCATAGGTTTTGGTGGCATAGGTAAAGGTTATGCTGCAGAACAAGCAAAAAAAGTAATGCAAGAAAATGGTGTTGAAAATGGTATTGTCAATGCATCAGGTGATTTAACTGTTTGGGGTTTTCAACCAAATGGAAAACCTTGGACTATTGGAATTTCAAATCCAAATCAGGCAAATGAATACTTTTCTTCAATAGAACTTACGAATACTTCTATTGCAACATCTGGCAACTACGAAAAATATGTTATTATTGATGGCAAAAAATATTCGCATACAATTAATCCAAAAACAGGATTACCTATTCATGGAATAAAAAGTGTAACTATTATTACACCAAATGCTGAATTCGCTGATGCTATTGCTACGCCAATCAGCATCATGGGTACTAAAGTAGGATTAGACTTAATAAACCAATTAAACCATGTCGAATGCATCATTATAAATGACATAAATCAAGTCTTCACGTCTAAGAATATAAAACTTAGTTAAAAATATTTCCTGCAATACTTTTGTATCAAAAAAAGAGTTACACTTGATGAACGTATCAACACAACTCATTTTTTAATTACATAAAAATGAAAACAAATAACATTTTAGTTGGAATATTTTTAATAGTAATAGCAACTTGTATGAACTCTTGTACTGTTGTAAAAGAATATGAAAAAAATAAACTAAACGATGCTGAAATGCAATTAAGCAGCAGAAAAGTTGAAAAAACAGAAACCAGTTTTGAAAGTTACCGCGAAGGTTCATCTGGTGCAAATGGTGGAAAAAGCGGTGGTGGTTGTGGTTGTAATTAATTGAAGAAATACTAAATTTATGCGAAAGATTTCGTTATCCATAATAAGTATATTTGCTGGCTTACTCTCTGTATTTTCACAAGATGCTGTAGATTCAACAGCATCTTATAAAAGCAAGAAACTCACTTTAGAAGAAATTAATATCGTATCAAGTTACTATCATCAGGATGGAAATAATTCTGCACTAACTGGTGGCATTGGAACTGAAAAATTATCTGATTACGCGAACATTATAGATGTAAAATTAAACAAGTACAGTAAAAGAGACTTAAAGCACACCATAGGTTTAGAAATTGGTGTCGATTATTTTACATCTGCTTCATCTGATAATGTTTCTCCAAACACTGGCACCAATGCTTCCTCTTCAAATATAGACTCAAAAGATACTCGTATTTATCCAGCTATTAACTGGCAAGTTGAAAATGAGAAAAAAGGCACAACGTATGGTGTTGGAGTTTCCTATTCTCATGAATTCGATTACCAGTCTTTTGGTGGAAATTTTATTTTTGCTAAAAAATTCAGAAATAACAACTCAGAAATTTCTGGAAAAATTCAAGGTTATATAGATCAGTTAAAATTAGTATATCCAGCCGAATTAATTCCAATTTCTGCAGCATCATCTGGTGGTGATGGTCATCATGACGATGACGATGACGATGACGACCATGAAGGACGTGGTGGTGGTGAATCAAAATATCCTACACGTTTACGCAGTACTATTAGTGCATCATTAACCTATTCGCATGTGGTTAATAAAAATATTCAGTTAGCATTTATTGCTGAAGCAGTTTATCAAAATGGTTATTTAGGATTGCCATTCCACAGAGTATATTTTAACAATGATTCTGTGCAAGTAGAAAAATTACCATCCAACAGATTTAAATTACCTTTAGCAATTCGTGGCAGTTTTTTCATTGGTGATCGATTTATTATTCGTGCATATTACCGTTTTTATTATGATACCTGGAATTTAACTTCAAATACCATAAGTATTGAAACGCCTATAAAAATAACACCATTTATATCTATCAGTCCATTCTACAGATTTTATGAACAAAAAAGCATTAATTATTTTGCGCCTTACAAACAGCATTTAATTACAGATGAATTTTACACCAGCAATTATGATTTAGCAAAATTTAATAGCCATTTTGTTGGTGCAGGCATGCGATTTGCGCCGCCAAATGGTGTTTTTAAACGTAAGCATTTTAGTATGGTTGAAATTCGATATGGTTATTATAGAAAGAACATCGGCTTACAAGCTCACATTGTTTCTTTGAATTTGAAGTTTAAGTAATTAGATAACTTCTAAATCACAAAATTCAAATTTATTACCATCGAACAAACCTTTATCGCTGAGTTTTAAGCTTGGAATAACCAGCAAAGCCATAAATGAAAGTGACATAAATGGTGAATGTAAAGTACACCCAATTTCTTTTGCAGATTTTACTAATTCAGTATATTTTTCAGCAACTACTTCGCAGCTATCAATACTCATCAAGCCTGCAACAGGCAAACCTAATACTTGTGTGTTAGTTCCATCGGTAACAGACAAACCACCTTTTTCTGCAATGATTGCATTCACAGCTTTGCACATATTTTCATCATCTACACCAACTACAATTATGTTGTGTGAATCATGTGCTACAGACGATGCCAAAGCACCACGTTTTAATCCAAAGTTTTTTATAAACGCAACAGCAATTGGTTTTTCTTGGTAACGATTCACCACTGCAATTTTCAAAATATCATCTTCAATATTAGAAATCGCATTTTTATCTTTATCTAATAAAATATTACCGATGAATGTTTTGGTAATTAATTGTCCGTCGATAACTTCTATTGCATTAATTTTTTGTGATGATAATTGAATTTGAAAATCACTTGCTTTTTTAAAATCGATAGAAAAATTATTGACGATTTTTTCAGATTGTGTTTCAATAAAACTAACGCTATTTTTCGCAACTAAATTTCCATCGATATACGTTTCTAAAATTTCAAAATCATGTAAATTATTGATGATTATAAAATCTGCTGCGTCATTTTCTTTCAACAAACCAACTTCTAATTTATAATGTTTTACTGGATTTACACATGCAGCTTGTAACACTTTAAAAATATCAATTCCTTTCGCTAGAGCACTTTTTACTAATAGATTGACGTGACCAATCATCAAATCATCAGGATGTTTGTCATCAGAACAAAACATAATTTCGTTTGGATAATCATGCAGCAAATCAATTAATGCTTCAAAATTTTTGGCTGCACTACCTTCACGAATCAGCACTTTCATTCCATGTTCTAGTTTGAATTTTGCTTCATCATAAGTAAAACATTCATGATCTGTAGAAATTCCTGCATTGATATAACTAATCGCTTTTTCGCCAGTTAAACCAGGTGCATGTCCGTCAATTGGTTTGTTGTGTTTTTTTGCAATTGCAATTTTATCCATTACTAGTTTATCGTTGAATAAAACACCTGGATAATTCATCATTTCTGCTAAATATTTTATTTCATTTAGCGACATTAATTCATCTATATCTTCTGCTGTTACTTCTGCGCCAGCCGTTTCAAAACTGGTTGCTGGCACGCAAGATGGTGCACCAAAATTAAATTTGAGCGGACATTTCTTTCCATTTTCAATCATGTAACAAACACCTTCTTTTCCTAATACATTGGCGATTTCATGTGGATCAGAAACAGTTGCAACAGTTCCATGTATCACTGCTTTTTTGGCAAATTCAGTTGGCACCAACATGGAACTTTCGATGTGTACATGTGCATCAACAAAACCTGGTAAAATATACGTTTCAAGTGCTTCATCTATTTTTTCAATAGATTTAATTTTGCCATTTTCAATAGTAATTTTTGCAGGAAAAATTTCCTTGTTTTTAATATCGATGTAGTTGGATTTGATTTGCATGTGTTGTATTATTAAACAAAAAACTTCGCAGATTTACTGCGAAGTTTAAAGATAGTTATTTTTACGTTTTTAATATTCATGTGGCAATTCCAAACCAACTTTTTCGTGCCAAGGTAAACCGTAACCACCAATTTGCGACATGAACGGATCAGGATCCATTTCTTCTGTGTTGTACACACCAGGTTTCATCCAAATTCCTTCTAACATCAGCTTCGCACCTAACATAGCTGGAACACCAGTTGTATAACTTACACCTTGTGCTTTGCTATCGTTATATGCATCTTGATGCTTGCAATTATTCCAGATAAAATAGGTTTGATCTTTACCGTCTTTGATTCCTTTTATTTGACAACCAATCGAAGTTTCACCAGAATAATTTTCGCCTAGACTTCCTGGCTCAGGCAATAATGCTTTTAAAAATTCAATTGGAATAATTTCTCTTCCTTGGAACATAATTGGTTTGATGCTTGTGATTCCAATATTTTGCATTACTTCTAAATGTGTCAAATATGCTTGTCCGAATGTCATCCAAAAACGAGCACGTTTTAAAGTTGGAAAATTCTTTACTAATGACTCCAATTCTTCGTGATACAATAAATACGATTCTTTAGGTCCTATATTTGGATAATCAATTGGCTTATGAATAGACATTGGTTTAATGATTTTCCATTCGCCATTTTCCCAATATTTTCCGTCTTGTGTAATTTCACGAATGTTTATTTCAGGATTGAAATTCGTAGCGAATGCTTGTCCGTGATCACCAGCATTGCAATCTACAATATCTAAATAATGGATTTCATCAAAATGATGTTTAGCTGCATGTGCCACATAAATTTGCGACTGACCTGGATCGAAACCACAACCTAACAATGCCATGATACCTTTTTCTTTGAAACGTTCTTGATAGGCCCATTGCCATGAATATTCAAACTTTGCTTCATCTTTTGGTTCATAGTTCGCTGTATCTAAGTAGTGAACACCAGTTTCCAAACATGCATCCATAATTGTTAAATCTTGATAAGGCAATGCAATATTCATCACCAAATCCGGTTTAAATTGGTTGATTAACGCTACGATTTCAGGCACATTATCTGCATCTAAAGCTGCAGTTTCAATTTTCATATTTTTTATATCAGCAGCTATGGCATCACACTTAGATTTTGTTCGACTAGCCAGCATGATATGACTGAAAACTTCAGGCACTGATGCGCATTTACGCACAACTACGTTACCTACACCGCCTGCACCGATAATTAGAACTCTTTTTCCCATTTTTATATTAATTGTTGAATTAGTGAATTATAGAATTGATGAATTTTATACAAATGTACAAAAAGCGGAAAAAGTTCCCGAATTATTTTAAGATTAAAGATTTAATGAATTAGTAAATTATTTTTGTTTAGGCAGAACAGGTTTTCCCATTGTTTTTTGTTTAACTGAATCTTCTATTGTAGGAATTAATTTTAATTCGCCTTCAACGGTAATATTGTTATTTATGTTGTTTGTATCAATTAATGGTTCTATATACGATATACCTGTTGTTACCAATGGTGGTGCTTCAATTTCACCTTTTGTAGCAGTACATTTAATAGAAGTATTTTTGATATTAGCTTGTGAAGTATCAATTTTCAAATTCTGCTTTTGCGAATCTAATATATTATTCGTTGTGTCCACTACGACAATTTCACCAACTGTTCTTCCTTAATTGGATTTGCATGAAACTAAGCCAAATGATGTGAAAGCAATTAATAAAGCAATAGCAAAATATTTTTTGAAAGATAAATTTGTTGGAATGGATGCTAAATTTATTTCTATTTTTTCTGCTTGATATAACTGTTCATTTCTGAAATGTCCACAGATTTTTTGTTTTGAATGTTGCTGTAAATAATCTATCATTTCAGCATCACTCA
Source organism: uncultured Saprospirales bacterium (assembly GCA_938008535.1). Classification (GTDB taxonomy): domain Bacteria; phylum Bacteroidota; class Bacteroidia; order Chitinophagales; family JADIYW01; genus JADJSS01. Next base: position 9,992 of record CALLKF010000153.1, read on the forward strand.
TCTTAGTAAAATCTACTACTACTTTTGAGCAGACATCACAATGGCGACCTCTTTCTTCCGAAGTTTCGGAATCGGTCATTGCATTCCAATCTTCGTGGCAAGGATGTGGTATGTATGGTTTCATATTTTTATTGGTTGGTTTTATTAAATTAAACTTAAACCTAAAATTTTACAAATGCAACTATGTTGCGTTAATTTTTATTAAGATTGATATTATGTAGTACTTAAAACAGTGAAGTTTGTTTCTTTAAATTGCCTTCGTGTTCCAACAGCCATTGCTTACGCCACAAACCACCTGCATAACCGGTTAGTGAACCATCTTTGCCTATAACACGATGACATGGAACAACAATAGCAAAAGGATTTTTTCCATTGGCTGATGCAGCAGCGCGAATACATTTTTCGTCGCCTAAATCAAGCGCTAATTGTAAATAAGAAATAGTTTTACCAAATGGTATGGATTGCAACTGCTGCCAAACTTTTTGTTGAAATTCGGTTGATGCAAAAAAAAGCGGTAAATCGAACATGCTTCTTTTACTAGCAAAATAATCTTCCAATTGTTGTTTTCCAGTTAAAGAAATTTCATTTTCAGAATTTTCATCTATAGTGCTATCATCATCTAAAAACAAAACAGATAAAATATGTTCATCATTAGCTTTTATTTCTATTAAGCCAATCGGTGTTTGCAAGTATGATAAAAAAGGGTTCAAGTTATTTCAAACTTCTGTAATACGTAAAAATATCTTCGAGTGTTTTTTTAGGTTTGAATCCAAATGTTTTTGCAAACAAACTGCCATCAATAATTACCGGATATTTAAAGTAATTAATTAAATAAGGTGGAAATGATTTCCATTTTAAAAATCGAGCAATTCCTTCCGTTAGTGAAGGTGGTACCGAAGGTATTTGTATGCGCTGACTTCCTGCAATTTTAATGGCATCCTGGAAACCTATATAATCATCAGGTGCTACATTATAGACACCTGGAATATTTTTTTCAAATGCTGTACAAATCGCATCGCGCATGTCATCGATATGAATAAACTGCATCAATGGCGAAAAGCCCCAAAGTACTGGCGATCGCTTTTCCGATAGTAATAAAGAAAATGTATTACGCACACCTGGACCAGCAATATTACATGGTCGCAACACAGTGATGTGCAATTCTGGATGTTTGTATAAGTAAATAGATGATAGATTTTCTAACTCAACTGAATCCACTAAATCCATCGTTAATTCAGATGCTTTTAATGGTGTGGTTTCATCTAGCAAAGATGGATTATATGGCGATGCACCATACACAAAATAGGTAGACATCACCAATGTTTTCGGCACGTTGTATTTTCTAGCTAAATCAAACAATTTTCGAGTTCCAATTACGTTTGCATTGTATCTAGTAAATCGATTTAATTCCTGTGCAGAAATTCTTCCTAAATGTATAATACCATCAAACTGATGTTCACGAAAAACATCCTCAAAAATGCGTTTATTAAAATCAACTTTGTAGCTTTCTACTGGAATTCCTAAATCTACTTTTGTACGAAAATCAATGGCAATTATTTTGTAATCTTTTTTTAGTTTATCAATTACTTTTTTAGCCAAAGCACCTGCAGCACCTGTTACTAATATTTTCTTTTTCGGTTCCATATTTATTTTGTTAGTTATGTGTTATAGATTAAAAGTTATTAATTGATGTAAGTTAGATTTGAAACTAATAACATATAACTTATTTCTTTTCAACTTTTATTTCAGCAAGATCAGTAGCTCTTTTTTCTAATCCAATTTTAATCAATTTATTGATTGCTGCTTTTACTTCATCAACACGTTCTTTTATGTCACTTTCTTTATAAACATCATTCTTATAATAGATAGGTTTTCCAAAATACAAATACACTTTGGATGGAAAAACCCAAGGTACTACTAAAGGAGCAACTGGTAATCCAAGTGCTTTTGCAATTGGTTTTAAATCAGCATAAGAACGAATTGTTTCTTCCATTCCTATTACTGCAACAGGAATTATTGGTGCATTATGTTTCATGGCCAGATGCATAAAACCAGTTCCAAAGCGCTGCAATTGATATTTTAATTTATATAACTTATTAGAGCCACGTACACCTTCAGGAAAAACGACCACAGCTTCTTCGTTATCTAACATTCGCTCGCAATTAATAGGATCGCCGATAACGGCACCAACCGAACTCAGCCAATTTCCAATAAATGGAACCGTTGGCAAAAAACGCTCTACCATTGCTTTTGGTGCACGTGGGCCAAACTGATTGGTGATTAAAGCATAACCAATTAGCATGCCATCAAATGGTAATTGACCGCTATGATTAGGAATAATTAAGCATCGACCTTCTTTTGGAATATTTTCTAACCCAAATGCTTCTACTTTATAAAATGAATCATACAAAAATTTTGTAAATCGCATGTTGGTTTTCATATTCTTGATATTAAAACCCCAAGCATCAAAACCTTGAGAACCGACACGATTAGGAAAAACATTTACAATATCGTCCATTTCATCTCGATTGAAAACTTTATCAATCACACTTGTTTTGCTTTTTGCCATACGTTAAAAATACATTTAAAAATTAAAAAAAAATAGTTTTTAAAAAAAGTATACTTTGTGTTTATTAATTTAGTACAAATTATGAATCTATAATGTACTTTATGTGTAAAATTATTAAAAACTGTTTATTACTTCTAGTTGTGATGTGCTTATTTTCTTGCAAAAAAAATAATACAACCACAAACTATGCTTGCGAAAAACATTCTGAATTAAACAACAAAAAATACAATGAAGTTTGTTTTGTAATGACTCATAATGCTATGAATAATAGTGAAAAAGGATTTACGCTACCAAATCAATCGGTATCCATTACAAACCAATTAAACAGTTGCGTGCGTGGTTTAATGATTGATACTTATGATGGAACTGATGGAAATGCGTTAACTTATCATGCATTGCCTACATTTGGACAGCAGAAAGCAGTTGATGTATTGAAAGAAGTGAAAGATTTTTTAGTAGCAAACAGAGATGAAGTTGTCACTATTATTTTTCAAAATGAAGGCAGCAATGTGCAATTGCAAAAAGCAATTGACAGCATTGGTTTAGATGATTTCTGTTTTATAAACACTTCAGGAACTTGGCCAACTTTGCAGACCATGATTGACGCAAATAAACGGTTGGTTTGTTTTGTAGAAAGAAATAAAACACCACGCGCTTCCTATTTAATGTATGCTTGGTCAACTATTTTTGATACTAAATATTCTTATCAAAATGTGAGTGATTTTGATTCAGATGTAAATCGAGGTGGTTCTGGTACAAGGCAATTATATTTAGTAAATCACTGGCTGCAAACATCATTAGGTTTGCCTGATAAAACATTGGCTCCATCAGCAAATACGCGAACTGTGCTTGGAAAACGTATGCAAGATTGTTCGAATGCAAACAGTCATTTCATCAACTTTATTGGTGTTGATTTTTATGAAATCGGCGATGCTCGTGCAGTTGCAGATTCTATAAATGGCTTTTAAATGAATCTATCTAACAACTAAATTCAAACCTTATTTCAGTAATGTAACTGTTCCTTTTTTAGAAAGTATTTTTACATTATAGCATCTAAAACTGATAATATAAATATAAGAATCTACTAACGATTCTGCACCTTTATAAGTACCATTCCAACATTCATTAACATCATTTGCTTCAAATATTTTTTCATTCCAACGGTCAAATATTACCATCTTAAATTCTGATAAAACTGGTGGTGATAAAATACCAAAACAGTCATTGACTCCATCATTATTTGGTGAAAAGGCAGTTGGAATAAATATAAAATTATCTCGGCATTCATCAATTAATTCAACCAGAATAGTATCGGTAGTTGTACAATTATTTTTATCTTTTACTTGTACAGAAAACAACGTAGTTGCTTTTATAATGGATGTTGGATTTCGTATAGAATCATTATTTACTGAAGAAGTTGCTGGCAACCAATTATAGCTCAACGTACCACTATGAGAAACACCTAATTGCACTTCTTGTTGATACTTCGCTTTTGGAATATCTACAGTTGCATCAATTACTGGCAAAGGATTTACTATTATTGGCACCTCACCTGATTTACTGCAGCCATTTCCAAACCGAATTATAAACGCCAAATTACTTGTTGTTGTATTATTTACAACAATGCTATCTATATTATTTGTGGTAAAAGTATCGTTTCCGTTTTTCCAAAATACTGAATAATTAGTTGGTGAAATATGCAAATTAACTATACTGTTTTGTCCATAACAATATTCAACTTTAGGAATTGAAAAACCAATTGTATCTACATGAATGCGGATTGTATTACTTGATGCTATTGAATTTAACAAACAGGTTGCATTCGATTTAATTTGCACAGAAATCGCGTCATTATCATGCAATGTTGATGAAGTAAATACTGCATTATTTGTTCCGACTTGGATTCCGTTTAAATACCATTGATAAATTAAATTAGCACCAGTATTTTGTGCAGTTGCCGTAAATCGCACTAGTTGTCCATCGCAAATATTATTGGTATCGGAAACAATTGTTACGCTTTGAGAAAAATTAGGATTCACTGTTAAATTTGTTGAAACTATACTATCACAATTTTGGCTACTTTGAAGTGTATCAACATAATTTCCAGTTGTAGTATAAATATGTGTTCCAACCGTTACTGAATTTCCTTGGCAAACAATCAGATTTTGTGTAGTTCGTTTAATAGGATTTATGTTTACCGTTAAAACTATAAAACTATCACAACCTAATGATGTTGTCAACGTATCTCTGAAAGTTCCTGCCGTCGTTATTGTTTGTCCGTTAAACGCAGTACTATTACCTTGACAAATGGCTCTGCTAATATTAGTAGTTGGTCGCGGATTCACTTTAACAGTAAACAAAATAAAACTGTCGCAACCTAATGAAGTCGTTAACGTATCACGATAAACACCTGATGTAGTTATATTCAATCCGTTGAATGCAATACTACTGCCTTGGCAAATCGATTGCACAATATTTGTGGTTGGCTTTGGTTTAACTGTAACCGTTAATGCTATAAAACTATCACAACCTAAACTCGTCGACAAAGTATCACGATATACACCTGCAGTTGTGATGGTGTTTCCATTAAACGTAATTGAGTTTCCATTGCATATCGCTTGTGTAATATTTGTAGTTGGTGATGTTTTGATTGTAGTGGTTAAGACAATAAAACTATCACAACCTAAACTCGTTGTTAACGTATCTCGATACACACCTGCAGTTGTGATGGTGTTTCCATTAAATACAATAGAGTTTCCATTACAAATTGCTTGTGTGATATTCGTCGTTGGTGATGATTTTATTGTAGTTGTTAAAACGATAAAACTATCACATCCTAAACTCGTCGTCAACGTATCTCGATACACACCTGCTGTGCTGATCGTGTTTCCATTGAACACAATAGAGTTTCCATTGCAGATCGCTTGTGTAAGATTTGTGGTCTTAACAGAAGCAATCGTAATATCCATCGTTTTATTGGATGCACATTGTCCTGAATTTGGTGTAAAAGTATAGGTAGTTGTTCCAACAATTGAAGTATTAATTGTAGTAGTTGGACTCCAAGCGCCAGTTATTAAATTATTTGAGGTAGTAGGTAAAGTTGGCGGCGTTGCATTCTGACAAATTGGATTAATTGCTGTAAAAGTTGGCGTTATTCCAGATGAAATAGTTACTGGTGCAGTAGTTGTAAATTGTGAACAACCACCACTTGCAGGAATAGTATATGTTACCGTATAAGAATTTATTGTACTTGTATTTGGTGTAATTGCACCAGTAGCAGCATTAATACTTAATCCAGCAGGACTCGCTGAATAGGTTCCACCACTAGTTCCGGTTATTGTTACATTTTGCGAAGTTGTTATCGCATTACAAAATGTATTTGGTGAATAAGAAATAGTTGCCGAACCTGAACCAGATACTACTTGAATTTGTTTCGTGTTCGTTAAAGCATTTCCACAGGCGAAAACAGTATAAGTTATTGTATGCGTTCCAACGCCAGCAGTTGCTGGATTAAATGTTGAACCTGTCATTCCAGGTCCTGAAAATGTTCCACCAGTTGGACTGCCTGTTAAAGTAATAGATGTAGCTGACGAACAATATGGACCACCAGCACCAGAAATTATGGGTGCTGCACCAGCTCCTAAAACTTGGACCTTGAATGTATTGGCACAACCAGAACCTGTATAAGTAAGTGTATGATTTCCTATGCCTGCAGTTGACGGACTAAACACTGGATTCGCAATCCATGCTCCAAATAAACAAGAACCAGCTGTTGTAATTCCTGGACCAAAAAATTGTCCGCATTTTGGATTTGGATTTAAAGTAACATCTGCATCAGAAACACAATAGGTTGGATTTAGATTTACAGTAGGTAAAGTTCCTGCAATTACTTTTATAACTCTAATTCCAGTAAAAGTTCCACAACCATTCGTAACAGAATATCGTACTGTATCATTTCCAACACCAGCAATAGCTGGATAAAAAGTATCATTTGAAACGCCTAGTCCAGAAAATGTTCCACCAACAGGTGTCGCAGTTAATACCAACGGATTTGCACCAAGACAAAAATTATTTCCATTCAAAGAAATAGTAGCGTTTACAGGTGGATTCGTAGTTACGACCATATCATCTTGTGCTTTACAACCATTTGGTGAAGTAACAACTACTCTATATACTGTATATCCAGCTGGACTTACGGTCGTTGTATTGCTGGCTCCAGTTTGAAATTGTGTTCCATTTGACGGTGGAAAAACAACCGGATTTCTATAGAATGTATAAGTGCTTCCTGCAATTGCTGGCAATGCAGTTAATGTAAGAGGTGTTCCACAATATAATTGATCGAGGCCTAAACTAACTGCTGTTGCTTCTACAGTAATCGTTTTGCTAATATTTGCTGAACAAGAACCATTGACAACAGTAACTGAGATAGTGGTGTTAGAGGTTGGTGAAAAAATAGCAGCTGCACCTATCTGTCCGTCATTCCAATAATAAGCAGTTCCACCACCAGCAGTTATTGTTTGACTACTTGGCGAATAGTTGAAACTACCAAACAAACCTGGTGTTCTGCAAACAATTTGTGGATTGGTCATCGTCGGTGTTGGTGGCGCACCTAATGAAATATTGAAGTTTGAATTCATGTTGTTATTACACAAGTCATAGATATCCTGAACATGCACGGAATAACTTCCAGTTGTTAATGCTGGTGAAACAGAAATATCAATATTGTTCGTTCTACCGTTTACACAATTGGTATTGACAATAGTAAACGTATGTCCTGCTAAAGTAAAATCGGTATTTTGTATCGTTGCGCATGAAACCCATTCTGAAAAAAGCACATGAAAATTAGTTGCATTTGAACAGTTTCCGGAATAGGCATTCGAAACTACTGGTGGCACCACATCAGTAATTGCAACGGATGATGCCTGCTTTTTAAATTCGATTAAAAATCCATCATTTGAGCCACCATAAAAATTTACGCAAATTGCATATTGTCTTCCAACTGTAACATTTATTCTATTATTAAATCGATTACAATCAGAACCTTTACTTTGATTAGAACAATCATTGGATGAACATGAACCATAATTTTCTGTACATAAAGTACTGTTCATGCCAGTTGTTCCAGTGTACAATGAAAAGTTACATGCTAACTCGTTACGCTTATTTGATTGACAACCATTGGTAATGTCCCAAAGTACAAAATCATAATCTGTTGAACCTTGTGGTGTAATCATAAAATCAAGCGGTCCAGAAGACTGTGGTGAAAAGGAATACCAAACAGAACCACCATTTCCTGTTCCACTGTAACACGAACCTTCATCATCGTAAATATTTCCTAAGTCAGTATATTGTCCTCCTAAAGCAACTGCAGTATTATTTTGGCATAATGGAATTGCATATGGACAATCACTTTCTGGCGGCGACAACATTCGTAACGCAGTATTATCTGGCTTTGGTATTAATTCATCAATATGCGCAATCCATCCTTTGGAATTATTATAATTTTGAGATGGAATATATTCAACCGTTAATTTTTCTCCATTGATATTTTTTGTTTTTTCTATTTGATAAAATGTTTTTACTAAATTTTCGTCATCAACTTTATCGCCAGAATAAACTTTTATTTTTGCACCATTTGGCAAATCAATTTCAGTAAAATATAAACTTAAAACAAAACCAGGATTTGCAATAAAAGTAGTTACAGTATGCTTATTAGAAACTATTCCATTTTCGCCACCATCATCAAAGAATTTAGTATTTCCAACCTGGTGACTGCAAGAAGAACAAGCATTAAAACTGATGGTGTATTTATCGACAGCTATATTTTCTGAGTGTAATTTGTTTGGTAAAAAAAATAAAAACAGAAGGACAAAAAAAGTAAAGAGTCTTTTCATGCTAGTTTATTTAGTAGTGCAACTAAATATAATGAAAAAATTTTACGATACCAATAAATGGTTAGTATAATATATTAGTGTTTAAGAAACCTTAATGATGTACTAAATATTTATTCCAAATTGCTCACCTTTTTTAATGGCAATATCGTAACCAGCATCTGCATGACGGAAAATTCCCATTGCTGGATCATTGAATAAAACTCTACGCAAACAATCATCAGCTCGGTCTGTGCCATCTGCTAATACGACCATTCCAGCATGTTGCGAGTAACCCATACCAACACCACCACCATGATGAAAACTCACCCAAGTGGCACCACCTGATGTATTGCTTAATAAATTCAACAAAGCCCAATCACTTACGGCATCGCTGCCATCCAGCATGCTTTCTGTTTCGCGATTCGGTGATGCTACGCTTCCGCAATCCAAGTGGTCGCGGCCAATAACAATTGGTGCTTTCAGGATTCCTTTGCGTACCATATCGTTGAACATCAAACCAGCTTTTTCTCTTTCGCCTAAACCTAACCAGCAAATACGCGCAGGCAAACCCTGGAAAGATATACGTTCTCGTGCATGATTTAACCAATTTATCATCGCTGTATTTTCAGGAAATAATTCTTTTAATGCTTCATCGGTTTCATAAATATCCTGCGGATCGCCGCTTAGTGCTACCCAACGAAACGGTCCTTTGCCTTCACAAAATAACGGACGAATATACAACGGTGTGAAGCCGTGAAAATCGAACGCATTTTCTACACCTCCTTCTTTGGCAAATGCGCGAATATTATTTCCGTAATCAAAAGTAATTGCTCCTATGTCTTTATGCTTTAACATCAGTCTTACATGGCGCGCCATGCTTGCGATGGCTTTTTCAGTATACAAAGTTGGATTAGATTTTCTCAATGCCAATGCTTCTTCAAAAGTAATATCGTGTGGTACATAACCATTCAGCGGATCGTGCGCTGATGTTTGGTCGGACAAGATATCAGGAATAATATTATCATCTAACAAACGCTGTAACAGATCGCCGGCATCCATCACCACACCTATAGAAATCGCTTCGCCTTTTGCTTTCGCATCCAGTGCTTTGTCGCGCGCTTCTTCGTAGGTTTCAAACATGTAATCGATGTATTTTGTATCCAGTCGTTTTTGAATACTTGCCTTGTTGATATCAGCGCCTAAGTATGTGGCACCTGCCATCACGGCTGCCAATGGTTGTGCACCACCCATGCCGCCAATGCCTGAGCTAACCAGTAATTTTC
>CALLKF010000154.1 GCA_938008535.1 uncultured Saprospirales bacterium
AAACGGTTGCAGAAATTTCCATTTGTGCATTGTCAATTGGAAAACCTTTATGATTTACTTTGAACACCACTTCCTGATATTTGTCGCGCGTATACATACTACGTGGATACGCAACACCAGCATCTATGACCACTTTTGGCTCACTAATCATAAATCGACGAACAAATGTTGGATTGTCTTTATTGGTTTCATAAACAATTAACGCATAATTTCCAGATTTTTCAACTTTCATATCAAAATTTGGAAACTGTAATTTATAATGAACATAACTAATTTTTGTTCCATTAGAGAATTGATAATCATTAATCGTTGATTCTGTAAAACCATCAATATATTCCATGATGTTTAAACTGCTTGGCTGCCAATCTGAATTGCATTGCACAACTGTATAATAATAAGTTTTTGGTTTAGTTGAAAGATCGTCGAAATGTAAATCTAGTTTCTCTGAAGAATTTAATTGAATAATTGGCATAGCTAATTCGTAACCAGACGGAAATAATTGCACTGTTTTTATGGTGCTTGAATAGATTTTATTTTCATAGACATCAGCATTTAACGCTGTGGAAAGCATCCAAAACCAAGATAATAGAATAGCTTTGTATATTCGCATATAGTTTTTATATCAAATTTCTTTCCAAAAATATAAATAAGTACGCAACAAATGGAATTCAGCACTAAAATAACCATTACACCATCATCAAATTTAATTTCACATCAGCATAATTTATGGTTAATAGGTTCTTGTTTTACTGAAAATATTGGTAATTTGCTTAAACAACATCAATTTCAAACGTACCAAAATTCTCACGGAATTATTTATAATCCAATATCTATTTTTAAGGCAATTAATGAAGTTGATAATAACAAAAAATATGCTGAAAAAGATTTGTTGCAAAACAATGAATTGTATGTTTCATTAAATCATCATGGAAAATTCTCTGGTTTAGAAATAAATACAGTTTTGTCTGCAATAAATAATGAAATTGAAATTGCAAATACACACTTTAAAAAATCAGATTTTGTTGTTATTACACTTGGAACTTCTTTTGTTTATGAATTTGTAGAAGAACAAAAAATAGTAGCCAATTGTCATAAGATTCCGAATACAAAATTCACAAAACGACTTTTAAAAATTGAAGAGATTGTTGGAGCTTTTGATTCAATTCAATCATCATTAAAAGATAAAATAATAATTTTCACAGTAAGTCCAGTTCGGCATTGGCGCAACGGTGCAGTAGAAAATCAACGTAGCAAAAGTATTTTAATTGAAAGTATTCATCAAATTATTGTACAACATTCGAATTGTTTTTACTTTCCAGTTTATGAAATAATGATGGATGAATTGCGCGATTATCGGTTTTATGAAAAAGATATGTTACATCCAAATTCGGTTGCTGTTGAATATATTTGGCAACGATTTTCTGAAACTTATTTTTCAGCATTTACGCAAACTTTAAATCAACAAATTGCAAAAATAAATTTATTGATGCAACATCGAATAAAACATGAAAATACCAATGAACAGAAACAGTTTGAGGTGTTGTTAAAAAATACAATTGAAAAATTCAAACAAGAAAATCCAGATTTGAAACTTAATTTTTAATCTAATAAAACTGGAATTTCAATATGCATTTTTGCATTAAATGCATTAATAAATTCGATTGCATGTTTACCATGTAACAAATCAACCACAGAAATAATTGATTGTATTTTGTCGTCTTTTTCATTGATATATGTTCCAGTACATTGCACACGAATTTGTGCTTCTTTTATTGAACTCAAAACATAAACATTAATACTAAGTTGCTCAGCTTTGTGATATGAAAAATAAGTAACTAAATTTTGAACAAAATCATACAAAACACTTTGAGAAGCAATTGATATTTTGGCTGGAATATTTAAGTTGTAAGTGAAATTTATTTTAGAATTTATTTTGTAGTTTTCTAGTAAATCTTTTAAAGCAACTAATAAACCAAATTTTTGCAATGTTGGTGGCAAAAATACATGTGATAAATTTCTTATGTTGTTACATATTTCATCAGTGTTTTTTAAGATTTCTTTTAACTCAATTTCTTCCATTGTGTTTTTAGCTTTAATAGATGAAATCTTCATTTTTGTTGCAGATAACATAATTCCAATTCCATCATGTAATTCCTGACCAACACGTTTACGTTCATTGAGTTGTCCTTCAATTAAAGAAAAATTATTTTGTGCATGCATATTGCTCATGTCTTTCTTTAGTTGTTCATTATTTCGAATTATTTGCAACACTCGATAAACTGCACTTACGCTTATAATTGCACCTAAAATAAATGCATTCGAATAGGTATAAATTTGCCCAATATAAACACCAAACACATCACGTCCAAATTCTGGTTGTGGATAGAAAAGAAAAAACGAAAAAGAAATAAAATAAATAAAAGCAAAAAGTATTAACGAACGATCATTGCTATTTAAAAAGGAAATAAGAAATGTAAAAATCATAGTTATAAAGCTAAAAATTACAAATATATTTTGAATTACAATAAATGTATGTTGTGCTGAATTGCTTAAAATTCCTACTATTAATGAAATTCCAACGAGTATCAATCCGAAGTAAATAAAATAACGTAATAGAATTTGAATTTTAGGTAGAAAAACTCGTTTTGATAAAAAACCTTTTAAAAATACAAGAGATGTAATTAGATAAAGTGATAAAATTATTTTCTTAAAAAATAAATCAATAGTTGGATGATTTGGCCAAAGTAACTCATAAGCTAAATTGTTTTTTATAAATAAATATGACGCACCAACAAATAAATAAGCACAATAATAGAGATAGTTTTTTGCGCGAACAAATAAAGTGAGTAACAAACAAATAAAAATGTACAACGCTAGTATTCCATAAAAAGCACCACGTGTTAATTCGAGTGCTTGTGTGCGATTAAACTTTGCATCTTTCTTCCATATTAAAATTTTTAATGTTGAGTAGGAATGAAAATCATTATCATGAAATGTGAAAATTATTTTATTTTGTTGGTGTGCAGTCAACGTAAATGGAAATGCAACATTTCTGTCGTAATATAATCGTTTGTCAAAATTCTTTGAAATGAAATTATAATGTTGTTTTTGAATTCCATTTTCATATTGCGTCACATTTATTTTATCTATTAATTGAATTGGAATTTCAACAAGTATATCTTCGGTTTCATTTTGATTATTAAGTATTGGTAAAACATAAACTAATGAATCAGTTTTGCTTTGTTTTATCAAATAATCTGTTGCAGGTTGGCAACGCATTTTCTTGTCAATTATGAAATTATTTGTTGCTTTCGCTGTATGGCAAACTGCTAAAAAATATAAAAATATATGCCATTTACAGCTGTTCATATAATATCTTTTATAGTCAAGATGATATGAATAATAGTGCCTCTTTTTTCGTTCGATAGAAAATAAATATTTCCATTCATACTGTTAATACGCGATTCAATATTTAACAATCCAATTCCTTTTTGATCCTTTTCTATAAATCCTTTTCCATTATCAATAAATTTTAAAATTAAGTCTTGTTGGTCAATTTTACTTTGAATGGTAACTTCTGTGGCATTTGCATGTTTAAAAATATTATTAGATAATTCTTGACAAATTCTATAAATATGTGCGTTAGAAATTGCATTTAACTTAAAATCATCTTTTATAGTATCAAAAATATAGCTGACATTTTTTTCTGCATTTAATTTGTCTGTTGAAGTATAAATTAATTCATTGTAATACATGTTTTGTAAATCAGGTGTAACATAATTACTTGTAATGTTTTTTAAATCTTGTAATGTGTTGTTTAAGTCTTTTAATACTGTTGGAATTACTTTGTTTTCATCGCTAAACTGTTGAAATTGTTCAATTTTACTTTGAAGATTTTCTATGTCTATTTTTAATGTGTTATTAATGGAATCAGTAATTTTCTCACGTTCTTCTTCTTGTCCAAGCACAAATGTATTGATGTTTCTTTTTTGTAAATAGTCTAATCGTTTATAAGAGAGGTTATTCTTTCTTACAAGAAAATGGTAATTATAAACAACAAAAATACAGATGATAAATAATTCAATAAGTGTTAAGATTAAGTTGATTTGTGACACAAAAATGGATGAATTAAATAGTTGAAAATTTGAAATTTTATTCAAGATTTCTAAACGTCCATAAATGGTGTTTACGAAAATAAACCAATTAAAAATGTGTAATAACATAGTTACTGCAATCCATAATATTTCTCTTCTTTTTGATTCATTGAAAGCATAAAATGACAATGAAAATACTGAAATGGTATAAATACAGAATAATATGCAAATGGTATTGTAAAACGCATTAAAGCTTATAAAATAAGGTGTTTTAATGATTTGTAAAATAAGTAATACAGCAGAAAATACTAAACAGATAACAAGTATGGTGTTTAGAATTGTTTGATAGCTTATTTTTTTAAATTGAGAAGTAAAAAAGCTTTTTATAAATAAAATATGAGAATAAAAATATCCAACTATAGCTACAATAATAATATATTTTTGTGCTAAAACAGAAAAACTCCAAATGTATTGATATCCAATTCCTGTGTAAAGAAAGTAAAATATTAAACTAAAAATATTGATAACTGCATACAGAATAAAATAATTACTTCTGCTAAATATATAAAAGCACATTAACAACATTAAAAACATAAAAAAGATACCTAAAAAAAAACCTAAAAATATATTATCGTGATTTGAATGTTTTATAAATGAATTTTCAGTGTCTAATTTTATAGTAAAGGCAAGCGGTTCCCATTGCTTGTGAATTTTTATATAAAGTTGTCTACTTTCATTGACATTCAATTCTATTGGATAAATAAAATTACTGTGTTTGAATACCCTTTTTTTAAATAAAGTGGCATCACCTAAAATGGTGCTTTTGTTGTTATCAATAATTTCGATCTTATCAATCGTTGGATTAATAATACTTATATATAGTTGTTTGTTTTCAGCAGTCGTATTATTTATATTGATTTTGAAAATTGAATCTTGTGTATTGTTTTTATGTTTGTTTAAAGTGCTATATATTTCTAGCTGTTTAAAAGAATTATCAATAGTAATTTGTTTTCCAAAAATGA
>CALLKF010000155.1 GCA_938008535.1 uncultured Saprospirales bacterium
ACCATTTGTATAGTAGAGCAATTTGGATTGGCAATAATTTTATCATCTTTTGTCAACGCATCAGCATTGATTTCAGGAACCACTAATTTTTTAGTTGGATCCATGCGCCAAGCTGATGAATTATCAATTACGGTGATACCAGCTTCTGCAAATTTTGGAGCCCATTCTAAAGAAGTAGAACCACCAGCCGAAAATAGTGCCAAATCTGGTTTCATGTCAATAGCAGTCTGCATAGTTACCACAGTGTATTCTTTTTCTTTAAACGTAATTTTTTTGCCAGCTGATTTTTCTGATGCCACTGGAATTAATTCAGTTACGTGAAAATTTCTTTCTGTTAACACTTTCATCATTTCGCCACCAACTAAACCAGTGGAACCTACTACTGCTACTTTCATTTAAAATTCTGTTTTAATTTTGTTATTATTTTATTTCTCTTTATTTTACAAAAATAAACAAATGTATGGCTCTTTCTTTTTAATTTAATATTACTAATACAACCTTTTTTGATTTTAAACCGACTTAGCTTTAAATTGTTCATACTTATTCAATGAAATCCATATTCACATATCTTTTGTTTTTTATTTCCATCTCGATGTATGGTCAATTTGAAGAGCATTTTACTGATGGTGGTTTTAATCAAAACCCACATTGGGATTCATTAGCACCTTTGCAATTTAGAGTTTTTAATCAAGTTTTATTTACAACTGGTGATGCTGGTGGTGGCAAAGCTGGTTTGGTAACGGTAGATACGGTTGGTCCAAGCGCAGAATGGAGTATTTACATTCGTTTAGGTTTTGAACCAACGGACTCAGATAACGTAAAAATTGTATTGGTTTCTGATCGGTTTGATATTCGTGGTGATTTTTCAGGATATTTTGTGCGCATTGGACAAAATGGAACCAATGATGGCTTGGATTTTTATAGAAAAGACAGCGTTGCTGAAGTTTTGATAAAAAGCATGTATGCTGGACAGTTTGCAACTGGTGCTGACGGAAACTTAAAAGTAATTAAAAATAATTTAGGAAAATGGGTATTTTATTGGAAAGATAGAACACAACCAGATTATGTTGCCGTTGATAGTGCCAACGAACGAACACACACCACAGCTGCCTATTTTGGTATGCTTTGTACCTACACAGATGCATCGAAAGATAGTTTTGCATTTGATGATATTTATTCTATAAGATTACCCTTACTACCAGAAGATACTACACCACCTTTTGTAGATAGTGTTGCTCTTATAAACAGCCAACAAATTGATGTTTATTTTAGTGAACAAGTTGACGTTGCAACGGCACAAGCCATTTTAAATTATAGTTTGTCAAGTATTGGAAATCCAATAAGCGTTGTAATAGATGCTAATAATAACAAATTAGCACATTTATATTTTAGTTCTAAATTATTATCCAATACTACATATACATTAACCACACAAAACGTACAAGATTCTGTCGGAAATGCAATGGCATCTGCAAGTGAAGACCTATTGCAAACACCTTATTTTGCCGTTGCTGGCGATATTTTGATTAATGAAATAATGATAAAACCAACTGGTTCGTTATTGCCGAATAAACAATACATTGAGTTTAAAAATAAAACAGATGAAGTTATTCGCTTAATAGATTTCACTGTAAATAATAAAATATTACGAGATGGATATTTACAGCCAAATGGCTATATAATTGTTTGTGATGCAAATGACACAGTTTTATTCAAACCTATAGCAAATACAGTAGGAATTGTTGGCTTCACTGCATTGCAAAATAATGGTGCCATTTCTATTCGTTCTAATGACAACACACTTATTGATACTTTGGACTATAAAGATGATTTTTACCAAGATGCAACAAAACAATTAGGTGGCTGGTCGATGGAATTGAATGAAAATGGATATTCTGGTGCTTGTTCTAAAGAATTGTTTTGGCGTGCATCAGAAAGCGTAAATGGCGGAACACCATCACAACGAAACGAAATTATCGCATTCTTAGTTAGAGTGAACGCGACAGATTCTTTGATTTCAAGGAATACTATCGAAATTAATTATAACGGCGCAATGGATACTAGCGAAGTCTTGAATGTAGGCAACTATATTTGGGACAATGGTGTTACTGTTCAATCTATCGCAATTTCAAATCCAAGAAATACGATTGCAAAAATAACATTAACAAATCCTTTAGATAGTAATATTATCTATCATCTAAAAATTCCGTCGTTTTCTGGTTGTGTTGGTTATATTCATTTAGAAGATAATTTTGAATATGCAATTACGCGAGTACCAAATGCAGGTGAATTAATTTTAAATGAAATTTTGTTTCAGCCAAACGTTAATGTTTCGCAATTTGTCGAAATCTATAATAAATCATCTAGCTTGTTTAAAGTAAAAGATTTGATGTTATCTCAAGAAGATGTTATTACTGGAAACGAAACAGCAACTACTGATATTTCTAACGCAAAAGGTTATGTTTTTCCAAACGATTATTTAGTATTTAGTAAAGATAAAAACAGTGTGAAAACTGCATACGAAGATGCTGTTCTTTCAAAATTTATCGACCTAACAATTCCTACATTTGATACAAAAGAAGATATTGTATTGCTCAAAAACAAATCAAATGTTGTACTTGATAAATTACATTATAACAGAGATTGGCATTTTCCATTATTAAGAACTACTGTTGGTGTTTCGTTAGAAAAAACAGCGTTTGATTTGCCAACTCAAGTAAAACGGTATTGGCATTCGGCAGCAGAAGAAGTTGGCTTGGCAACACCTGGTTATTTAAATTCTGAAGACAGTTACGAATTATTGGGTGATGTACACATCATTCCTGAAGTATTTTCACCAGATGGTGATGGTGTTGATGACGTGGCGACTATTACTTACAATTTTGATGACGAGGGAAGCGTGGTGAATGCATACTTATACAATTCAGATGGAAGACTAGTGAATCATTTAGTGCACTACGAAACGATACCAAAAGAAGGTGTTTTTATATGGAACGGCAATAATGAAAATGATAATAAAAACGACATTGGAATTTATTTTCTGGTGTTTGAACGCATCAAAGCAGATGGAAAAAAATTAGTGTATAAACGCAAATGCGTTTTGGCTGGAAAGCTAAATTAATTTTCTATTCTTTTCTAATTGGCATAATTTTAGTGTACTTTTACTTTACAAAAACGACGTTTGACTATGTTTTATAGATTTAAGTTGGAGTTGACTTCAACTACCAAATTGCTTTTATTTGTTCTCTTTTTTTCTGGATGTTTAATTGCTTGCAAAAACAAAAAAGCACAAGCTGAAACTATTGAAAATACTATTGAAACACCAAAAGATGACATTGAATTTCAACAAAAAATATCTACTGTTTTAGAAGAATTTATTCCAACGTTAAAAGCAATTCAAAACGATACTTCAAAATATGTAAGCTGGCACGATCCAGTGAAAGAAACCTATGCAACCAATCAATATAAAGCAATTTGGGTTAGCAAAGATGTGCTTTCACCTAAAGGAAAAGAAATGTATGATTATTTGAGCAAAGCAGAATTTTTGGGTTTGAATAAAGAATTATACGATTTTGAAAACCTACATAAATTAGTTGATTCTATTACCAAAATTCAACCTGCTGTTGATTTTAATTTATCGAAACAATTAGAAGTTGGCTTGTCGCGATCGTTTTTTCAAATGGCTTTGCATTTAGATAAAGGTATGTTCGGCGACACGACCAAAGGTATCAATTCTAATTTTTGGACAACTAAAAAGAAGTACGAAGAACTATTGACAAAAGCAACAACGGATTCTGTTTCTTCAGTTTTATCTTCATTAGAACCAAACAATCCTATGTATAACAGATATATGGCTGCATTGAAAAAATTTGTTTCTAAAAACAATATTTCCGACAATCCAATACATATTCGCGATGTGAAATTCGATTCGATTGGTGCGGTAAACGATGCAAAAAAAGCGTTAGTGTATCATCATTATTTAGAAGATACGTTGAAACAAATAGATTCGTGTTACAAAGTGGCGCTGAAGAAATTTCAAAAAGATAATAATTTAAATGCTGATGGAAATATTGGAGCAAACACTATTAAAGCTCTAGAACGCGATAATTCTGCAAAGTTTCAGTTGTTGGCAATCAACGCAGATCGCTGGCGAAAAGAACACATTATTGAGTTGCCGAAAAAATATGTTTGGGTAAATTTACCATCGTATAAATTAAAAATTATTGAAGAAGATACATTGCGTTTAGAGAAAAAAGTGGTGATTGGAAAATCGAATAATAAAAATGAAACACCGATTTTAGAAAGTGCCATCAACCAAATTGTTTTGTGGCCAACTTGGAGCGTGCCACAAAGTATTGTTAAGCATGAAATGAAAAGCTTCAAAGGTTTTAGCGTTACAAAGACAGGTTCTTATACGCAAGTGGTGCAACCACCCGGACCACGAAATGCATTAGGTTGTGTGAAGATTTTATTTCCAAATAAATATTCAGTGTACATACACGACACGCCATCTAAATCAACATTTGGCGCTGATTTACGTGCGGCAAGTCATGGTTGCGTGCGTTGTCAGGAACCATTAGAAGTAGCTGCGAATTTAATGATGATGTCGGAAAATGATTCTATGAAAATTGATTACGATTCGTTGAAAGTATTGAAAGATATGAGAATTGCTACACGTACATTTAAATTAAAAAAATCGATTCCTGTTTATTTTAGATATTTTACAGCTGAAGCAGATTTTGAAGGAAATGTAAAATTTTATAATGATGTGTATAATCGCGATAAAGATATGATTGCTTATATCTTCAAAAATAAAAAACCACATGTTATATCTAAAGAAGAAAAACGTTATTTAGATTCGATTGCTGTGGTGAAAAAGATAAAAGCAGATTCGCTTTTAGCAGAAGCTAAATTGAAAAAAGAACAGGAAAAATTAGTATCACCAAATGTGGTGAATCCAAACAATAATTTAGATAGACCTATACAAGACACGAATAAAGTTGCGAGAAGAGATTCGATGTAGGTTGTTATTCACCTAAATTGCACAAAACATCATTCAAACAATCTTCGTTATAATGTTTTAAAAATGCAGATTGTTTTTTGTAATTTTTATTTGGATGATATATAAAAAAGCAAGAACCACCTTTTATTAAGTTAATGATTTTAGCATTTTTTTCGATTGGCAATGCAGGACAACCTTGGCTTCTGCCTAATTTTCCATTGTTTGCAATAAAATCTTTGCTTACATAATCTGCGCCATGAATCACCACACCACGATCGCGTGCTTTGTCGTTAATACCTGGCTCTTGTCCATCTAACTTTAACGAAAAACCGTTTGAACCATCATATGTTTCACTTGCTACAAAAAAACCTAAACTGCTTTGGTAGGATTCGCTGTTGTTAGAAAAATTAGTTGCCCAAATTTCACCACTGTTTCTGCCGTGAGCGCACAAACTTTTTGTAATTACTTTTTTCGTTTTTAAATTAATTACAAATAAACGTTCTTCGGTAGATGGTTTGCTGAAATCTAAAATAGTAATGATGTTTTTTTTGTTGAGTTTGCCTTCGTTGTTGAGTTGCGCATAGCCAGCCAACGCGTATTTCATCGCATCTTCAGAAATAAAAGAAAAACAACTTAAGAAATCTTGTAAATTATTTTGCGGTTCAACTGGTTCTGCTAAATCAAATAATTGATTTTGAGAAACTGGTGAATATTCATATTTAGAAATATCATTTACGTTGGTATTACCATACGTTTGCATGTTGTTGAGTGGAAAAAATACAACTAACCAAATCAAAAAGATGGATCTTTTTTGCATGTTAAAATTCTTAATTGTTGTTTACGTTTGTAGAGTTGACTCTATATTGTTGCGTTTCTTAAAACAAAAGTATATGCAAAACGCAAAGAATACCGATTTATTGGTGCAAAAATTCATAAAATTTTGTTAAACTACGGTTTTTTAGGAGTTTTTTAAGAAGCGATTTGATGTATATCAATCGTGCCACGAAAATCGTGGCACGATATCACATTTTCCAACCTTCAAAAAAAGAGATTTGCAACAATTGATAAGTGGAAAAATTTCGATTGTATTTTCCTGAAAATAAAAAACGCAATTGCATTCTGAAATAAAAATAAATAATGTTCAGAAACGACCAAAGCGATTTTTGTTTGCGTAAATAATAAACGTGATTTCTGGTAATCAAATGAATATAAAAATTATTGAACTTGAACTTCTTGGCATTGCCTTTTTTCATGTTCGACAAACCGCCAACTTTGTGGTATAATTTCTCGAACGGATAATAATATAAAACGTGTTTTTGTTGTTTGTAAATGCGATAAAAAAAATCGGTATCATCGTAATACGCGAAATATTTTTCATCCATCAAACCAATATCGTCAACCACTTCTTTTTTTAACAGAATACAACAAGTTGGCGCATAATCCATTTTTTCAATTTGGTCAAATTGTCCAACATCTTCCTGTTGAATACCAATATGATTGGTCATGCAGCAATTGATTTCTTTAAACTTAGTACCAGACCACCAAATCAAATTTGTTTCAGGATAGTACATCATTTTTGGCGCAACCAAACTGCAATTTAATTGTACTAATTGATGTGATAAATTTTGCAATAATGTGTTGCTAAATTCAACATCGTTATTAATAATTAAAAGTTCATCGCAATTATTTTCAAATGCATTTTCAATACCTTGATTATTGCCAGCAGCAACGCCAACATTGGTTTGGTTTTTTATAATTACAATTCTTTCGTCATTATATTTTTCAAGGATTTCTAACGTATTATCAGCAGAAACATTATCGATGATGTATAAAATAAAATTCGTGTGTGTTTGGTTTAATACGCATTGCATAAACGGCTCAATAACATGCGCGCTGTTGTAAGTGATAGTGATGATGCCAATTTTTTTCACTGATTATTTTTTTTGCTCACAGATTACATGGATTTACACAGAATAATAAATCATTTCAATCATAAAAATCAGGTAAATCTGTGTTCTATTTCATTAAACCTTTTATCTTCATTTCCAATAAAGATTCGTCGTAATTATCTGTTAAAATATTTTGCTGATTGACCCAATTACAAAATTGTTGAATTCCATCTTCAAAAGTAATTTTAGCTTCAAATCCAAGGTCTTTTTTTATCAATGAAATATCTGCAAAATTATGTCTGATATCTCCTTTTCTATATTGACCAGAAATTTCTAACGGTACTTCAATTGCATAGTTTTTCATCAAAGCTTGTGCAACATGTAAAACCGAAATAGCAGCACCTGTTCCAACATTATATACCTTGTTATTGGCTGCTGAATTTTCAATTCCACGAATTGTAGCATCAATTACATCATCAATAAAAACAAAGTCTCTGCTTTCATTTCCATCTTCAAAAATATTAATTGGTTTTTGCTGTTTGATGCGCGTTGAAAATATCGATAAAATTCCAGTGTATGGATTGGATAAGGATTGTCCTGGTCCATAAACATTTTGATAACGCAACGCAACACACGGAATATTTAGCGATTTACAACAAATTAGAATAGATTGTTCCTGATGATATTTTGTTAAACCATAAATAGAATTTGGCTGAATTTTACTTTGTTCATCGGTTGCACAAACGGTTAAAAATTCAGTATCATCTGATGGATTTTTAATTTCAAATATACCATTTTGCAAATCAGCTTCACTTCTATTCGTTGGATAAAAAAACAGGTTGGATTTTTGTGAAAAATATCTGCCTTCACCATACACAGCGCGAGAACTGGCAACTATCACTTTTTGAATGTGAAGTTTTTGATTTGTCAAATAATCTAATAAAATAGACGTGCCTAAAACGTTTACATTGGTGTAGCGTTCAACTTCGTACATGCTTTGTCCAGTACCAGTTTCGGCAGCTAAATGCACCACGATATCTTGGTTTTCTAAAGCCGTTTTCCAGTCGTTTTTATTGGTAACATCGCCTCTTATAAAACGTACTTTATCTTTTATGGATCGATATAATGGTGATGTTTCTGTTGGATCTGCACCGTGAATTTGTGCGTGTAAATTATCTAAAACAGTAATAGTATAGCCATTTTCAATCAATCGTAAAGAAAGATTAGAGCCAATAAAACCAGCGCCACCAGTGATGAGAATATTCTTCATTTTGCGTTGACAAAATAAGAAAATTTAGCGGAATTTTTTTGGTTGAAATTATTCTTTCAATAAATTAATCACCAAGCCAGATTTTTGTTTTGGCGCGAACTACATGGCTTTTGGTGGATCATTTTTCCTGAATCTTTAATTGCAATGACAGGTTTAACAAAACTGGATAATCTGTATTTTTGCTTTACAATCAGGTTATACTATTAACCAATTACATACACTAATAACGAACTCAGTTGTGTTGTTTTAAAGATTTTATAAGTAAAGAACCATCTGAAATAATTTGTAATCTAATTTTTCAATAGTATGCGAAAAATGCTTTTTTTACTTTCTACAAAAAAGTAAATCCACTTTTTCGTTCGCTTTCTTTCCATAATAAATCTTGTACATTTTTATCGTATGAAATGGCTGATGATTTTTTTGCTTTACAATTATGAAAATAATTTGCAGTTGTGTTTTTTACTTCATCGCTGGTTGCTAAATAAATATGAGAGCTTGCGCCTTTTTCCACGGTTAAGCCAAATAGTTTAGATGCTGCATTCCATACAAATCCAAAAAACGCATTGCCATTTTTATTTCCAATTGGTGTGTACACAAAACCTGGATGCAATGCGTTTACTGTAATATTAAATGGTTTTGCTTTTTCTGCTAATGTATATGTAAATAATACGTTTGCAAGCTTACTTTGTTCGTAAGCACTCAACACGAAATATCTACCTTTCTTTTCATAAAATGATTCGACGTCTATTTTCTTTGCTTGATAGTGTGAATCGCTTGCAACATTTACAATACGTGCGCCATTTGCGTTTTTCAATAAATCAAACAAATAGTATGTCAGCCAAAAATAATTAAAATGATTATTCGCCATTGTCATTTCAATACCATCAACTGATAATTGAAAATTATTAAAAACACCTCCAGCATTATTTAACAAAACATCCAATTTCTGAAAATCTTTTTTGATTTGTGTTGCAGCAACTTCAATAGATTTCTGTGAAGATAAATCTGCCTGATAGATATGAATATTGTTGTTGTTAGAAAACGCAATGATTTCTTTTTTTGCTTCATTTGCTTTTTCTAAATTTCTGCACAACAAAATAATTTCGTGATTTTGTTTAGCTAATTGTTTGGCTGCTTCCAATCCTAAACCAGAATTGGCACCTGAGATGAGTATTGTTTTTTGCATAGTAAAAGTTTTAATCAAAGTTAGGTAAATTTATTTCATGCAAAGAACGCTAAGAGGCAAAGGTGATTTTTTTGAACCACAAAAGGTCACAAAGAAAAATAATGTTATCAATAAATCACACAAATCATGGTTCAGACAATTTTTCTCACGCAAAGAACGCTAAGAGGCAAAGGTTTTTTGTTTTAACTTAAGGAACAAATTTTACATTTAATCCTTTTGTTTTATTTTGTTCAGAAACTTCGGGACTTTTGTGGTTCATTAATAATAACTATTGTATTATTGAAAATTAATCTAAATCTATATCTTTTAAATCATCTATTAGTTGATCTCTTTTTTCTTCGTATTCTTTTTTGTCTTTTATAGTTATAGTTTTATAGATTCTAAAAATCCAATATGCAAAAAATCCAATAAAGAATAATATAAAAAGAGAATCCATTATCCTAATTTTTCCTGCCATTTAAACATCTCATCTCTTAATCGAGCTGCTTCCATAAAATCCATTTGCTTAGATGCCTTCTGCATAGCTTTTTTTAATTTCTCTACTTTTTTTTCTATTTCATTCGTGCTTAAATATTCGCTTTCTTCTTCAGCAGCATAAACCAATTTATCTTGTTCGTCTTTGTATTTATTATCTGCAGTTTTATCGAGTTTTCGAATATCTAAGATTGTTGCGCGATGCAAAATGTCTTCTTTACTTCTAAAAATAGTTTTTGGTGTAATGTTGTGTTCGATGTTATAGGCAATTTGTTTTTCGCGTCTTCGTTCGGTTTCTTCAATCGTTTTTTTCATCGATTTTGTCATCACATCTGCATAGAAAATAACCAAACCGTTTGCGTTACGTGCTGCACGACCTGCAGTTTGAGTTAAGGAACGAACGTTGCGCAAAAAACCTTCTTTGTCAGCATCCAAAATGGCAACCAAACTAACTTCAGGAATATCTAAACCTTCGCGCAATAAGTTGACACCAATCAGCACATCGAAATCGCCTAAACGCAAACCCTGAATAATTTCTACGCGTTCCATGGTATCAACATCGCTGTGCAAATACTTGCATTTGATATTTAGTTTGGTTAGATATTTCGACAACTCTTCACTCATTCGTTTCGTTAAAGTAGTTACCAAAACGCGTTCGTTGGCAGCAATGCGTTTATGAATTTCATCCAACAAATCATCAATTTGATTAACACTTGGTCGCACATCAATTGGCGGATCGAGCAAGCCAGTTGGTCGCACTACTTGTTCCACAAATTCGCCTTCTGTTTTCATTAATTCATAATCGCCTGGTGTTGCAGACACATAAATAATTTGGTTCAACAACGATTCGTATTCATTAAAATTCAACGGGCGATTATCCATCGCGCTCGGCAATCGAAAACCATATTCCACCAAATTTAATTTTCTGCTTCTGTCGCCACCATACATCGCGCCAATTTGCGGAATGGTTACATGACTTTCATCTACAATTAATAAATAATCTTCCGGAAAATAATCAAACAAACAAAACGGTCTGTCGCCTGCATGTCGTCTATCAAAAAATCTCGAATAATTTTCAATACCACTGCAATAACCGAGTTCGCGCATCATTTCCAAATCAAAATTTACGCGCTCATCTAAGCGTTTTGCTTCCTGTGTTTTTCCAGTTAAATTATAATACTCAACATGTGCTTTTAATTCGTCTTGAATTTCATTGATGATAGTTGGCATCATGTTTTTCGGTGCGATATAAATGTTTGCAGGAAACAAGGCAATATCATTTAATTGTTCGATGCGTTTGCCAGAAGCTGGCTCAAACGACTCGAGTTCTTCGACATCATCGCCCCAAAATACAATACGATATGCATAATCAGCATAAGGTAAAAACACTTCGACAGTATCGCCAATTACTCGAAAATTTCCACGCTGAAAATCAGCAGTGGTGCGCGAATACAAAATGCTAACCATATTAAAGAGCAAAGTATTTCGAGAAATAGTTTGACCTTTGGAAATGCGAATAATTTGGTTTTTATATTCTGCCGGATTTCCTAAACCATAAATACACGAAACCGAAGCCACCACAATTACATCGCGTCTTCCACTCATTAAAGAAGTTGTGGTGCTGAGTCGCAATTTTTCTATTTCTGCGTTAATCGATAAATCTTTTTCGATGTAGGTATCGGAAACAGGAATGTATGCTTCCGGTTGATAGTAATCATAATACGATGTAAAGAATTCAACTTTATTATCAGGAAAAAACTCTTTGAACTCAGTATATAATTGTGCCACCAATGTTTTGTTGTGCGACAAAACTAAAGTTGGTCGTTGCGTTTTTTCAATAACATTGGCAATGGTAAATGTTTTTCCAGAACCAGTAACACCTAATAAAACCTGTTCTTTTTCATTATTAAAAATACCTTTACTCAACTGATCGATAGCTGTTGGTTGGTCGCCTGCTGGCTGATAATTGGAATGAATTTTGAATGGCATGGTGTTACAAATCTAACATAAACAAAAGATAAGAACTCTATTTTGATTTAGAAAATGTATGTTTAAATAAAACAAAACCGTATTTTTAATTAAACATAAAAAGATGAAGCAACCGATTTTTACACTATTTCTTCTTTTATTTCTTTTCAATAATTCTTCTGCGTCTGATTGTGGAAACGGAAGATATAAAAACAAACTATTTTCTACGGTGAAGCGCACCAACAATATTGTGTACGCAACCAAACCGCAAAGCAACGGCGTTCCAATTCAGTTGCGTTATGATGTATATGAACCGCAAGGTGACACAGGTCGAAATCGTGCAGTGATGCTGTTGATTCATGGTGGCGCGTACTTAAAATTATTAGACCAAAACAGTCCTGATATAGTTTTATTGTGCAATTATTTTGCTCAGTTAGGTTATGTTGCTATTTCTATAGATTACCGCCAAGAGCCAAATTTATTAGGTTTGCTATCAGAAGAAGTTATGGTGAAAGCAGTTTCGCGCGCGTTGATTGATACAAAAGATGCTATCGATCATTTAATCGATACTTATTCGAATGGAAATCCATATCGCATTGATACTTCTAAAGCATTTATTGGTGGTGTTTCGGCTGGTGCGGTTTCTACCATGTTTATTACTTATTTAGATAGCTTGCAAATGTTGTCACCGAAATATCAGCAATGGATCATAGATGCCAATGGTGTGAATGCTGATTCTATTTTGCGTCATCGTTTTGATAAAATAAAACCAAAAGCAGCTATTAGTATTTCTGGTGCCATTTTAGATACGAATTGGATAAAACCCAATGGAATTGATTTATTATTAAATCACGGTTCTGTTGACCCAATTGTTCCATACAATTATGGAAAACCTTTTAGTATTCCTACGTTGCCTTATTTATATGGTGGAAAAGCCATGAATGCAAGAGCTTTGCATCAAGGAATATATGTTGAGTTTGAAGATTGGATTGGCAGAAGTCATGTGCCATTTTTTAATTTAGATTTGGGAAATATTTTAACATTACAATTAATCAACCAACCGATTTTTGACAGTACCAAAAGCCATATCAAGAATTTTTGTTATCGTTTGTTAGATTGCAACCGCGTTACTGGAATTCGTGAAAACGTAGTTGACAAAGCCAATGTTTTTCCAAATCCAACTCAACAAAACTTTACAGTTGAATTACCTAAAGCAATTGGTTCAAAAGATTGGACTGTTGAATTGTACGATATTTTAGGAAAACAGGTTTTTGCTCGAAATTATGATAACAGCTATCAATCTATAGAAATAAACCAAAATCTATCGCCAAATATCTATTTCTTAAAAATGTATTATGAGCAAAACGGCGAGACTTTTGTTTATACTGCGAAAGTGGTGATTGGAAATTAATTTTCTATTTTATTAAATGTTATGTTTGCCGTGGTTCGTGTCTCACGAAACACCACATAAGGTTCGTGAGACACGAACCTTGGCAAGATAAGCACTGAAAGATAAATAATAGTAGAAACCAACTCTAACAGGATTTGGCGCTTCGCTTTTAAAAAGTATATTTATGGTAGGCAGTTCGTTGATTGGAAACAACGAATGGCAAAAACAACAATTATGAAGAGCGCACTATTAATATTAGTATTATTCCAAAATCTAATGATTAACGGGTCTAATGACATGGATAAAAAGATTTATGGCAAATGGTTTTTAGTTAGTGGAATGTATGTTGACCATTGTGGTATACCTTCTGATCCAGGACCACTTAATATGGCAGATTCATTGATTGTATTTAATAGTGACAATACCTTTACAACTATTGTTCAAGAAGATCAAAAAGTTTACATCCAAAATGACAGTGGTGTATACTCTTTCAGAGATACTATGGTTATGGATTCGGTTCTTACTCAAAAATGGTACTTAAAACTTAAAAATTTGGAATATGAATTACAATTCATTGATGAAGATCGTGTAACCGTGATCGAGTATGGCTACAGAATGGAACATTATTATCGTTTAGATCGATAATCTTCTTATTGCTTCGATAATGCACTCGCCACTTTTCCTCTATTAACATCTTTTTTGCTTATCATTCCATAACATTTCCTATTTTTACCGTATAAAATTAAAATATGGAATTTAAAGAAATTATTGCAGTGACTGGTGTACCAGGTTTAAAAAAATTAGTAGCGAACAGAAATGATGGTTTAATATTGAGCGAACTGGATGGCTCTAACAAAAAATTTTATTCTAATCGTCAGCATATGTTTTCGCCGTTAGAAAACATTTCAATTTATACAGATAACGATACAGTGGTTTTATTGGATGTGATGCTGGAAATGAAAGCGCAAAAAGCAACGAACGCACCAGTGGAACCAAATGCATCGAACGATGATTTGAGAAATTATTTAGGAAAAATTTTACCGAATTTCGATAGAGAACGCGTAAATGTTTCTGACATCAAAAAACTACTAAAATGGTTTGCTGTTTTAGAACCGTTAGATGTAATTAAAAAAGCAGAAACAACTGAAAGCGATGAAGCAAAAACGATAGCGAAAAAAGAAGTGGCAAAACCGAAAACAGTTGCACCAGCAAAAGATGTAGTGATGCAAAAACAATCGGTGCAAAAACCACGTCAGACTAAAAATAAAGTGTAACTCAAATATTGCAGTAATCCTTGAAGGTTTTAAAAACCTTCAAGGATTTTGTATGTTTAAAACATAAAGAATATTTAAATGAAAACCATCACTCGCAACAAACGCAGCTATCTTGCAGATAATTTAGTGGTACACACTTGGCAAGATATTGCAACCTATTACGATGAATTATCAAGCAGAACCATTAATAATAAAGATGAATTATTGAAATGGATGCACGATAGAAGTGAAACCGATGCCGTTTTAGATGAAGAATATCGTTGGCGTTATATACGTCAAACATGCGATACCGAAAACGAAATTGATAAAAAAGCGTACGAAGATTTTATTCAAACGATTATGCCAAATTGGATGACGTTTGCCAATCAACTGAATAAAAAATTAGCTGAAAATCCATTCATCAATGAATTGGATCAGGAACGATTTTTTATTTATTTGCGTGGTTTGAAAAAAGAAATTTCTTTATTCAGAGATGAAAATATTCCGTTGTCGCAACAAGTACAATTAAAATCGCAAGAGTACGGAAACGCAATTGCTGCGATGAGCATTGAGCACGAAGGCAATGAATATACGTTGCCGCAAGCTGCAGTTTTCTTGCAAAATCAAGATAGAAATTTACGAAAAGCGATTTACGAAAAAACAGCTGACAGACGTTTGAAAGACCGCGATAAATTAAATGTTTTATTTTCTGAGTTAGTACAAATTCGTCATCAAATGGCTTTGAATGCTGGCTTTGAAAACTATCGAGATTTTATGTTTGCTGAACTCGGCAGATTCGATTATGATGTAAAAGCGTGCGAACAATTTCATGAAGCCATTAAATCAGAAGTGATTCCGTTGGTGAAAAAAATTCATCAAAAAAGAAAACAACAATTAGCGGTAACGTCTATGTTTCCGTATGATTTGGATGTTGATGCAGAAAATTTACCAGCATTAAAACCATTCAATACTCAAGATGAATTGATTGACAAATCTGTTGCTTGTTTAAATAAAGTAGATCCGTTTTTTGCAGAGTGCATTTCCATCATGAACAATATGCATTATTTGGATTTGAACTCGCGCAAAGGCAAAGCTCCTGGTGGTTACAACATGACGTTGCCAGAAATTGGCGTGCCATTTATTTTTATGAATGCAGCAGGCACACACCGCGATTTGGAAACGATGGTGCACGAAGCTGGACACGCAGTGCATTCGTTTTTGATGCGCGATTTGCCATATAATTTTGATCAGGAAATTACTTCTGAAACAGCAGAACTGGCATCAATGAGCATGGAATTGATGACATTTGATGGTTTGGATGCGTTCTATAACGAAGCAGATGCAAAGCGTGCGATTGAAACACATTTGGAAGGAATTATTACTATGTTACCTTGGATTGCATTAGTAGATAAATTCCAACATTGGATATACACGAATCCAAATCATACGATTGATGAGCGTGAAAATAAATGGCTGGAATTTCAGAGTGAATTGAGCAGTGCTGAAGTTGATTGGACAAATTATGAAGATTACAGAAAAACATTGTGGCACAAACAACTGCATATTTTTGAAGTTCCTTTTTATTATATAGAATATGGAATTGCGCAATTGGGTGCGATTGCAGTTTGGCGAAACTATAAGCAAAACAAAGCGAAAGCGATTGAAGATTATAAAAATGCGTTGAAATTAGGTTATACAAAATCGATACCAGAAATGTATAAAACTGCTGGCATCGAATTTAATTTCTCTAAAGAATATGTGAAAGAATTAATGGATTTTTTGAACAGGGAAATTGGGTAATTCTAAATACGTAAATTAAAAAACAGAAGGCTTCACTAAGTGATGCCTTCTGTTTTTATAACGGAACTTGTTTTTATTTTTTCCATTTAATGCCACAGCCAATTGCTTTGGTTGAAGTTGTTGCAACTGGTTTTCCAGCCAATAATGCATCTATTGCGCTTTCTGCATATTTCTCTTTTACATCGGCAGCTTTTTCCCAATTATCATCAATCGCACCAATGTATTGCACTACAAATTTGTCGCCTACTTTTTGAACAATAAATACATGTGGTGTTTTTATTGCACCAAATTGTTTTGCAATGTTTTGCGATTCATCATACAAATAAGGAAAATTAAATTTTTTTTCTTTTGCACGTACTTGCATAGCTTCGAAATTATCTTCTGGATATTGTATGGCATCATTCGGATTGATAGCAATTACTGGATATCCAGCTTTTGCATATTTGTTATTTAACGCCAAAATTCTGTCTTCATACGCCATCGCATACGGACAATGATTGCAAGTAAAAGTGATAATAAAACCTTTTGAATCTTTGTAATCAGCCAATGAAACTTTTTTACCATCAATGTTTTGTAAGGAAAAATCTTTGATGTTATCACCAACTTTGTAGCCATTTTGTGCCATTGAAAATAAAGTGAAACTAACAATCGCCAACAGCGATAAAACTAACTTTTTCATAATTATAATTTAGAGTGAATAAAATCTTCTAACGCTTTTTGATCGGCAAAATCACCTTCGTGAAAATTTACGTTTTCGCCGTTTTTGTATAAAATAGTTGCTGGAATAGTACCTGACCATTTCGGTTCAATTTTTTCAATCCATATGTTTGGATTTCCTGCTGATAATAAAAAACATTCTGTAGTGTATTTTCTCATGTTTAAAAATTGCTCAACTCCAAACACGCGCGATTTTGCATCTTGACTAACCAAGATTATTTTTACTGGTTTGTCTTTATAAGCAATGGTAGCAGTTTGAAATAACGGCAATTCTTCTACACATGGCTTGCACCAAGTTGCCCAAAAATTTACTACATACAACGTATCATTTTTTTGAAGCACACGATTTTGATATTGTGGCAAATCAAAAATCGGCACAAAGGTTTGAGCAAACGAAACTGTGCTTATAGTACAAAGAATAATAAAAAGTAATTGTCGATAGTAATTCATGTATTGCAAATTAACAAATTCTAATTCGCTTTGTTTAATGACTTTGTAAAAATCAACATAATTTAAGGTTGTTTAAGATTTCCGTTTTGTGTTTTATATTTTTGCAGAAATAGTATTCCGTTTTAATGAAAAATATGCAAGAATTAGTTGCTCAATTTGAGCAAGAAACATTGCCAAAAGAACAGTGGACACACGAAGCACATTTATCTGTTGGTTGTTTTTATGTGTTTCATTTTGGAAAAGAAAGAGCGTTAGAAACAATACGTACCAACATAAAAAAATATAACCTTGCTGTTGGTGGCGAAAATACGGATACTGCTGGTTATCATGAAACAATTACAATATTTTGGATTTGGAATATCAATGAGTTTATAAAAAATCACGGAAAAGAAAATACGTTAGAAACGGTTATTCAGCAATTTATTTCTAGCAAATACGCAGATAAAAGTTTGCCTTTCAGCTATTATTCAAAAGAATTATTGCTTTCTACAAAAGCTAGATTGAA
This sequence comes from uncultured Saprospirales bacterium, assembly GCA_938008535.1. Taxonomy (GTDB): domain Bacteria; phylum Bacteroidota; class Bacteroidia; order Chitinophagales; family JADIYW01; genus JADJSS01. The sequence goes on from CALLKF010000155.1 coordinate 17,905, forward strand.
TTTTATAGAACCAGATATTGCTGGTTTTGTCTAATAATTGAAATTAATTTATTATCAAGTTGGCACAATAATTGAACTTTTTAAGCGTTCTTAACATTAATATATTAACTTGAATGAGTAAGAATCAGGTTAATTTTCATATTTTTATATATGCGATTTTTTAGCTCAATACTTTTAACTCTTTTTTGCAGCAGTTTATTTGCTATGCAATCTCTAAAGTCGTTGGAAAAATACACACCAAAAAATAGCAACAGTCCATGCGTTCAGGCCTTTTTGAATTCAGAAATGTTGAATTGTGGTACTTTTATTTCAAAAAAATCAAAAGGAATTTTAACAGTTTCTAAAGACAATATCAATAAAATTTATTTCAATGTAACGTTAAAATCCAACATTGGAAAGAAAGATGAGCCACCCATTTATTTGCGTTTCATTAAACAAAAATCGTTAGACATTAACGAAATTATGGAATATGCAGAAGATGGTGATGAAATTTATATTGAACAGTTTGTTGCTTCTGTTAATAAAATTGATTTAAACTGTGCACCAGCTAGTTTTACGATTAGTACAGATTTATAAATCAATCTTTACTACCTAGTTTTTTGATATACTTCAGCATATTTTTCTACACCATTTTCTAAAGAAAAATAATCTTTTGCACCAGCAATAATTTGCTCTGTGTCGTAATTTTTAATCAAAGAAAAACAAACATCTTCAGAAAAATCCATTTCATAAACATCTTTCACAACATAACCTGCGTTGTAATTATTAACAATAAAATCAGTGTCGCCAACGTGACTATTGCAAATAACAGGTTTGCCCATTGCCATGATTTCGCCTTGTTTTGTTGGTGATGACGCTCGTTTGGAATAAGATGGTAAAATAAAAAAGATGGAATAATGGCATAGTGAAATAAGAGCAGGAATTTCAGTTCGGCTACCTGCACGAATGACAATGGCTTCTTTTATATTATAATATGCTGCTGTTTTTAAAATGCGTTCATGCTCGTCCTTAGTAACAAATAAAAACTTTGCACTTGGTTCTTGTTTTTTAAATTCGGCAAAAAACTGCATCATTTCTGTCAGCATATACCAAGTACCAATCGAACCTAAATACAATAAAACATAATCATTTTCTTGAATATTTAATTCGTTTTTCAATGCTATGATTTGTTGTTGATCTACTTTATTTTTATCAAATAAATCTAAATCAGCGCAACATGGAATTACTTGTATTTTTATTGGATTGTTGGTAATATGTTTCCAACTAAGCATTTCGTCTTTTGCGTTTTGAGTTAAACTTATTGTATAATCAGCATTTTCTAAAAATTGTTTTTCTTTCTTTTTGAAATAATTATAAACCATTCTATACAATGGATTCTTTAAGTTCCACAATTTTCCGTCTACACGTTCATCTGCCCAAAAACCGCGCATATCAAAAATAAATTTGGTCTGCAACTTTTTTTTCATTTGCAAGCCAATCATTGCAGCAATATAACTTCTGCAATGCACAATTTTAAATTGTTTGGTTTGGTGTAGTTTAAACGCTAATTTTTTAATGCGATTAACATCATACACAGTTGATAAAATTGGTGGTTTTTTAGTGTAGGATATTGGCTGCCAATCTATTTTATGTTCATCTAAAATAGATTTAATTAAACGTTCATTCTTAGCAAAAACTTCTTCTTTTTCACAACTTATTAAGGTGAAGGAATACCCTTTTTTTGTTAAACCAATTAAATATGGAATTACTTGCGATTGACCGAGTGGATCGGTCATTCCATCATACGAAATATATAGGCAATTAATCAGCATCCGCTATTTTTAAGACATTTCTTCTAACCACCAATGTAATATAATAATCGTCCACAATCGTCCATATAAATAATCTTCTCCAGCTAGAAATCTGTCTTTTAAATCTTGCACATAAAGATTGGTTAAGATATTGTATTTATTAATGACAACACTATTTAAATATTTATCGAATAAGTAATTAAATCTACCTTTTAACCAATATGGCAATGGAATAGCAAAACCCCATTTTGGACGATCAAAATATTCCTTTGGCAAATAATCATACAAAATTTCTTTTAAGATGTACTTTGAAATTCCTTTATGATACCTTAAATCTGGATCAATATTAATAGCATATTCTATCACACGATGATCTAAATATGGCACACGACTTTCCAATGAATATTTCATGCTGGCTCTATCCACTTTAACTAATAAATCATCTTTTAAATAGTGATTAATATCCCAAAAAGATTGTTTGCCTTTTGGTGATAAATTTCTTTTTTCAGGATTTGCTTCTTCATTAATTCTATCAAAATTAAAATTTTCATCTAATAGTAAATGTTTCAAATCTTTTTCGGAATGAAAGTATTGTTCCTGAGAAAAAATGTGGGTTCGTATATGTTGTTGTGACGGATAATCTAGCAATAAACCACCTCTTTTATAAGTTAATCCAGCATATCGAGTTGCCCAATAAACTGGTTTTCTGAATGTTTGCACTACAGGATTTGCTAACCGAGAAGCCCAATTATACATACCATAGCCAAGAAATAATTCGTCGGCACCATCACCAGAAAGTGTAACGGTAACATGTTGTCGTGCAAGCTTTGAAACTATCATCGTTGGATAAGCTGATGCATCTGCAAATGGCTCATCGTAATGAAAGATAATATCTGATAAAATTTCTTCTACTTCATCTTCGGTTAATTGAAACGCAAAGTGTTCGGTATTTAAATGCTTGGCTACATTTTTTGCATGTTCTGATTCATCATATTTTTTACTATCGTAACCAATACTAAATGTTTTAATCTTATCTTTTTTTAAACCAGCAGCAATTGCAGTAACTAAACTAGAGTCGATTCCACCACTTAAAAAACTACCTACAGGCACATCGCTGATTAACTGTTTTTCTACAGAATTGATTAATAATTCTTTTAATTCTTTTTTTGTAGTTGTAAAATCATTTTTTGTAGTTGATTCAATGGCATTCTCCAATTTCCAATAAGAAGTTACTGGAAGCAGGAAATCATTTTTTACTTCTTTAACAGTGAAAATTGAATAACATGCAGTAGGAAATTTTTGTACGCATTTATATATCGTATTAGGTTCTGAGATGAAACCTAAGTGTAAAAATTCAGGAATTGCAACATAGTTAATTTCTTTTTTAAAACCAGGAAGTGCTCTTAGCGTTTTTATTTCGGAAGCAAATGCTATTTGTTCGCCATCAAAATAATAGAATAAAGGTTTAATTCCGATTCTGTCTCTGCAAACAATTACTTGTTGTTCTTGAATATCATAAATAATAAAAGCAAACATTCCATTTAGCAACTCAAATGATTTAGTGCCAATTTTAATGAATGCTTCCAAAATTACTTCCGTATCACCAGTGGTGCGTGTTTGTAATTGAAGTTGTTCTTTAATTTCTTTGAAATTGTACAATTCGCCATTATACACCATTACATATCTGCCACAATTGGAAAAAAATGGCTGATTAGATGCTGGTGATAAATCAATTATAGATAAGCGTTTGTGTCCAAGAAATAGCGTTTGATTTTCATTTTCATAAAATCCTTCTGCATCTGGACCACGATGATTCATGGCATTTGTTGCCTTAATAAAATCTGATTTACTAAGTTTGTTATTATTAGAAATATAACCTGAAATTCCACACATAAATTATCCGAATGATGCTAAAATATTTCTTTTAAATAAAGTCTTCATAATACCTAAGAATCTACGATCAAAAATTGCCAAAGGATTAAAACTTAAAGCTCTAAATAAATAGGTTAACGAGCTTTTATTGATTTTTGCAATAGCTAAATGCAAAGAAACATATAATAAACTGTTTGAAATAAATTTATTTTTTTGATTTCCGTAAATTTTATTTACTACTTTATCAGCAAATGCATATTGTATCAACAAATCTTTTCTGGTAACTAATGGTTCTTGTTTGATATTGTAAATTACACTTCGTTCTTCGTGCGAATGAAGTGAACAGGTGATAATGTTAGGTGTATGAATTTTAAAGCGAGCAGCCAAACGCATCCAAAGTTCATAATCTTCAGAACCAGACAAATTTCTATCGCCATTAAATTGATAAGCAACGGCTACTTCTTTTTTTATGATAATACCACTGCAACCCATGTAGTTTCCATGTATCATTTTTTGGTTGATGTCGGAAGGCATCGCTGCAATTTGCAATACTTTTTTATCAGAATCAACCACATCAAAATCAAACCTTAAAACGTTAACATCTTTATTAGAGTTAATATATTTGACAGCTTCTTCTAGGTGATTTGGATATAAAAAATCATCTGAATCTAGTAGCGTCACATAATCACCTTTTGCCAGTAAAAATCCAGTATTTCTTGCTACAGCACGTTCTTCATTTATTTTTTTGTGATAAATTACTTTAGGATTATTCACTGATTTCACTACTTCTTCGGTGTTGTCAGTACTACCATCATCTACTACAATAATTTCATAATTGCTATACGTTTGCAAAAAAGTAGATTCCAAAGTTTCTTTAATCATGTGAGCACGATTATACGCTGGAATTATAATACTAAAGAAAATTGATTGCTCCATTTATTACAAAGAATAGATTTGTTCTAGTTTGTGAATGAACAAAGGTAATGAAAAATACTTTTCTATATCTTTTCTACCATTGATGAATAATTGATAATCGAGTGCCTTGTCAGATAAAATTCGATTGATTGCACTATTTATTTGTTCTGAATTTTGATAATCTACCACCAAAGCATTTTTCCCATCTTCAATAAACTCACAAGCAACACCAGAAAGCGTAAATACACTAGGAACACCAACAGCGAGTGCTTCAATATAAGTTTGTCCAAATGCTTCGCTGTTTTTATCTATCGGAACGTGTACAAAAACATCAAACAATTTAAATAAAGCACCATTGTCATTTTCAAATTCTATTTCTGTAAAACTGCTTTCAGGTAGATGATTAAGGTAATTCTTAACAATAGCTACATCAGATGCTTCACCTTTTGCGTTTGCCAAAATGAGTAGCGCATTTGGATAATCGATTAATAGTTTTGAAAATGCTTCAATTGCATATTTCAACCCTTTCCATTTTGTGTATCTGGAAACCAACCCAATAACTGGATGTTTGTTGTTTGGATTATATTTTTTTTCTACTATAGATAGTCTTTGCTCAGAAACATTATAAAACAATGGCAAATCAAATCCGTGATGTATTAAGGTGATTTTTTCAGAAGGAACATGTTCCAAATTAACCAAAATCGCTTTCACATTTTCACTAATTGCTATAATATGTGTTGCTATTTTATTGCAATACTTGTCGTATTTTAAACCACTTGGTGCTGTAATATGATGAAATGAAGCATGATGCCTAGTAAAAATTCTATTTTTAATTCCTGCTAAATATGCTGCTGTTAATCCAATAATATTTGCCTCAAAAATATGGCAATGCACTGCATCTGGTTTTATTTTTCTTAATATTTTATATGATTGAAAAATAGCAGCAGGAATGCTTTTTTTTGATGAATAATCAACACGATGAAATTCGATATTTCTTTCTTTACAAAAAATTTCAAAGAATGAATTTTCATTTACATAAATAGAAATAAAAGATAGTTCAAATTTTTCATGATTAATATGATCAACAATCCACTCAAATGCCAGTGCTTTATTGAGTTGGAATAAAATATAGGTAATCTTTATTTTTTTATCTGGCATTTTTAAGTGCTTTAAAATAGGTGATGGAAGACAATGTTCCTATCAATCTAAATGTAATTTTGTCAATTGATTTAATGTTTGGCAATACTTTAAATAAAAGCTTTATTAGTGAAAAAAAAGGCATCAACAACGTGAAAATAAACTTTTTAATCGGATTTACTAAAACCGTTTTATTGTTTAACTGCATGTTCTTGAATTGTGATTCAAAGCCACGTTTGTCTCTGTCTAAAAATCCATCAATATCTAAACGATCTTTTTGGTTATGAAAACAAGTTGTTCTGGTATATAAAAAAATTCCTATTTTTTGTGCATTCAGTTTGTTTGATAAGTCAATATCTTCACCTTGAAATAAAATAGCGTCATCATATTTTCCAACTTGTTCAAATAAGATTTTATGGATAACAAATGAACCGCTTCCAATAGATGCGATTTGCATTAATGGTTCATTTGTGTTTACTTTCTGCTGCAATCTTCCTTCTAATGTATGATAATTTGCGTTCAACAAATATCTACCTATTTTTTGCTCTTGCATTTGTAAAATCAATGATTCAGGATATTGCCAATTGAGCAGTGCACAATTTGTTTTGAAAAAATCAGATTGAGTCAAACTATCAATTGCAGCAAGACTTTCGGCTGTGACCCACATATCATCATCAATAAAAAAAAGAAGATCATATTTTGCTTTTGATGCGCCGTAATTGCGTGCAGAGCTTGCACCTTTTTTATGGTTTTTGTAAATAGAAATAGTTGGCTGGTTGATTACAAACGGCAACTCTTCACCATCGTTTACAACTATTAATTCAAATAGAATGTTTGTTGAAAGAGATGCTATTTTCTCAATTGTTTCTTTCGCTATTTCAAAGCGATTATATGTTGGCATGATGATACTGATCATGTCAGATTTTATTTAATCTTTTTTTGATAAATACTGGCAAAAATTTGATGCGTGTTTTTATTTTTTGCAGTTCTTGTTTGTCAGCATCAGCTAAATAATTAGCATTAATAAGTTTCAAAAACTGTTTCGCTTTTGAATAATCGTTCTGTGCATAAAAAATACTTGCTTGTAAAAACCAAAAATAATGAATTGATTTTTGCAAGCTTGTTTTATCTGTATTCTTTATTTTGATAAAATCCGAAATCATTTTTACAGAAAAATTATCTTCAAAAAAGCGTGCTTCTTCCAATTCATATATTTTTGCAATGGTAAAATATACATTGAGGTTTTCTTGCATAAATGCGTCTTGGAAATTATTGGTTTTTGAATCATCATGAATTCTAAAATTCACTAAAATATCATTCGTTTTTTTTATCGAATCTAAACCAAAAATTAATAAGTATCTAGTCCACCATTCACGATCCATAACATAATGCAAATTCGCATTTAGAAAACCCATTTTATCAATTGCTTTCTTACTAAAAAATGTTTCTGGCTGATCGATGCGTGCAAAGCCAATGGTTTTTTCTACAGAATTGTAAATATCTGTTCCAGTAGATTGTTTGCAAATTTTATTGTTTTTCCAAATGTTACTTTTTCCGGCAACCACCAACGTTGTTTCATCTTCAAAATAATGCGCTACTTTTTTTAGCGAATCTTGTTCATAATAATCATCGCTGTTGAGCCAATTGATAATGTCGCCGCTTGCATGCTTCAAACCTTTGTTAATCGCATCACTTTGTCCATTATCTTTTTCGCTTGTCCAAAAATGCAAATGTTTTTCATACTTCTTGATAATTTCCACAGAATTATCTGTGCTTGCGCCATCTATAATAATATAGTCCAAATTCGGATAATTCTGACTCAAGACAGAATCAATGGTTTGTTCCAGAAATTGTCCTTGATTAAAAGACGGTGTTATGATGGAAATTTTTTGCATTCGTAATTGTACTCAAAAATAAGAAATATCCAAGCATAAAAGCAATTGAGAAAATAAGGAAGTAATTTTTATCTTTGTTACTAATAAAATATAATGAGTTTAACGGTAAGCAATACACCAATTTGTTTGTTTTGTGACAATACACAAACACATTCCACGCCTTTTGAAGACACGATTTTCAATAATAAAACCTTTGAATACGTGCAGTGCAGCAAATGCGATTTGATTTTTGTGCATCCGTTGCCAAATATGGACGATATCACAAAAATGTATCCTGTAGAATATCAAGGTGCGTTGGCTGGCAATGCGTATGGTGCGTATGATTTTTTGTTTGACAGAATTAAAACTTTAGGAACTTATAAAACTATATTAGATTACGGCTGTGGTGGTGGCAGATTTGTGGTAGAAGCTGTTGAAAAAGGATTTGAAGTAACAGGCACAGAATATAATCCTGATTTAGTGAAAAACTTAAGCTCTACTTTTCCGAAAGCTACGTTTTTAACGATTGATGATTTTTATAATAGCGATAAAAAGTACGATATTATTTTCTTGAGCAATGTGTTGGAACATTTAACCAATCCGAAAGAAATTATGCTGAAGCTGAAAGAGCGATTGAGTGAAAATGGCATTTTTGCATTAGAAGGTCCGATTGAAAATAATTTTAATTTGACACAGATTACACGTAAGATTATGTTTTTTATTCGCAAAAATATTTTTCATAAAAAAGCAGCACATGTACCAACGCATATTTTATATTCTAACAGAAAAAATCAGGAAGCTTTATTTAAAAATATAGGATTGGAAACGCTTTATTTTAATATTGAAGAAAGCAATTGGCCTTTTCCATCAAACTATAAAGATTGTGATTCAATGATGAAAAAAGTGATGTATTTTATTGCGACTTTTTCTGTAAAAATGAGCAAAGTGTTTTCATTTTGGGGAAATAATTTTACTTATATCGGTAAGAAAAAATAATACTACTAACACAAAGAATAAACAAATTTTAAACCACTTAAGGCACTCAAGTTCCGAATTTTCGGAACAAAGAAAAGTTTAAGGTAATTGTCTAAGATAGTTCCGAAACTTCGGAAGAAAACTAAGCTTTCTTGCCATCTTATTTTGTAATCTTCTATATCACTACTTAAGTTTCTTATGTGCCTTAAGTGATAAATTTTTCGTTAATTTTATTTCGGTTTTCTCAAGTTATTCTTTCTTCTTAAAATCACCGCGTGCAAATTGCTTTTCAATCCAGCAATACATTAAAATAAAAAAGTAACGGCTACCCATTTCTTTTATTTTTAATTTAGATTCACCGTATTTTCTGTTTGTCCAGGAATTTGGAACTACTGCATAATTGTAACCACGCACAATTGCTTTCAATGGCAACTCTAACGTTAGATTAAAATGTGGTGACAAAAAAGGTTTTAAACCGTCAATAGTTTCTTTTTTGTATAATTTGAATGCATTGGTGCAGTCATTATATTTCAATCGAAAAACAGTTTTTACAATAAAATTTGCCAAACGATTTATTCTTCGTTTCAATGCTGGATAATCAATTACTTTTCCACCTTTTTCCCAGCGCGAACCGAAAACGCAGTCGTAGTTTCCTTCAATTGCTTTACGGTAAAATTTCACCAAATCGTTCGGATCATCCGATAAATCAGCCATCATCACCGCAACATAATCACCGGTGAATCGTTCTAAACCATAACGCACAGCATAACCAAAACCATTTGGTCCGAGATTTGTATAATATACTAAAGTTGGAATTGTTTTTTTTAATTCTTCCAAAACCTGCAATGTATTGTCTTTGGAATTATCGTTCGTTACCACAATTTCGTGATCAATATTTTCTTTGGAAAGTGTTGAATAAAGTGTAGTCAAAGTTTCAGGTAAACTTTCTTCTTCATTGTATGCTGGTATTACGACACTTAATTTCATTACTTTCTTATTTCAATATGCTTGCTAATTGTTGTTCGTTTTCTTTTATCCATTCGTAAATTTCAGAAAAAATTTGCTTTGGTGAAATTTGCGGTTTCCAGCCAGTTTTTGAAGTTACTTTAGAGTTGTCTGTAATGTAAATTCTAATATCTGCTGTTCGATTTTCTGGAACTTGTTTAATTGGAATCTTGTTTCCAGTAATTTCTTCGCAAAGTGTTGTCATTTCGTTCAGCGATAAACTGATTTCAGTGCCTCCACCAACATTGAAAATTTCACCGTTAATTTCATCTAAATGATGCATTTGCCAGTCAATTAAACGAAACAAATCGTCGGTGTGTAACATATCGCGCACTTGCTTGCCTGTGCCACCATAACCAATATAACTTAATGGCTGATTCCAAAAATGTTTTGCAATCCAAAGCACTACAACACCTTGATCAATTTTTCCCATTTGCCAAGGTCCTGTTAAAACACCGCAACGATTGATGACTGTCTTTAAACCAAAAAACTGTTTATATTCCTGAATAAATAATTCTGAAGCCAATTTGGTAGTACCATATAATGAGCGATAATTATCTAATGGAAAATCTTCACTGATTCCGTTTTTGGAAAAGCCTTTTATCGTTTGTTGTTCTGCAATTTCAAAGCGCGTAGTTGATTCAGTAAAATTTATACTTTCAATAGTTTCTATTGGATAAATTCTAGACGTAGAAAGAAAAATAAAATCAGATTTATTTTTGGTGGCGAAGTTTAAGCAATTGATGGTTCCTGATAAATTGGTATTGATTAAATAATCAGGTGTGCTGTCTATGCCAGCTAATACGGATGGTTCTGCGCTTGCTTCTAAAATTAAATCAATTTTTGGTAAGCCATCAAAGTCTTCTTTATTGCGAATATCGCCATGAACGAAATGAATATTTGCTGCTTTTAATCTTGGTATATTTAATTCAGAACCACGTCTTTTTAAATTGTCCAATACATAAATTTCATACGTTGGATATTTTGCTTTTAATTGCAAAGCCATGGATGAGCCAACAAAGCCTGCGCCACCTGTAATAAGAATAGACTTCATTTATTGTTGTTTGTTTTTGATAAATACTATATTTTCTCTACAGGTATGTACGGCAAAATCGTAATTGATAATTGCTTTAAATAATGATTTACTGGTTCCATTGCGCATAAAATCATGTGTTTCTATAATGAGCATATTCACTTTAGAAAGCCACTCATAATTTTCCTGAAACACTTCCAATTCTGAACCTTCAATATCTAACTTTAAAATGTCGATTTCTTCCAGATTATACATCTGCATTAAATCAGGAATGGAAACACCTTTTACGTTACTTTCTGTTTCGTTAGCAACTTCTTCCACCACAAAACCCCAATTTCCGTATTCGTATTTATCGGTAACTTTTAGCGGACAAGATTTATTCCAAATACCAGCTTTTATGCAATTAATATTGCTGTATTTTTCTGTATTTTTTCGCAAAGCATCATAATTTGAGGATTCTGGTTCGATAGCAATAATGCTTGCTTCTGGAAATAAATTTTTAAAGTAAATGCTTGCCATACCAATATTTGCGCCACCATCGATAATGGTTTTTACTTTTGGTAAATAAGTATTGTAATTGAATGAATAGTAGTTGTGATAAAAAACCTGATAAAAGACATCAATATCTGTAGTGTTGTATCGAAGTGAAATTGGATGTTTTACAGCATCAAAAGAAACATCTAATGTTCCGGATTTTTTAGAGGCAGAATTATATAATCGGTTGGCATTTGCCAAGCCAAATCGTTTTACCAATCGTGCAAAAAAAAGTGCTTTTTTTATCATTGAAATTTATCGTTCGTTTATAATTTTATTATTTCAGCAAACTTTTCTGTCAACAGTTTTTCGCTGTTTTTTTCAGCATATAGTTTCCATTGTTCTGTTGGAAAATCCTGGTGTATAATTTTGTTTCTTAGTAGTTCTAGTTTATCCAATTGTTCGTTTATGTTTTCTGATGCAGCAATTTCACCTAAATTATAGTTTGTTACATTTTCGCCGACAAAGTGTTTATTGCTAGCTAAAACTAATTTATTAAAAACTGCTGCTTTTGTTAATCGATTGCTTGATGTAAAATGTTCTCTATACACCATGTAAACAATATCAAAGGTATTAAAAATTGCGTTGTAATCTTGTTCATCTTTCAAATAATTGGTATTCCAAAGCACGTTTTCGGGCAAATCTTGTTGAAAAGACACAAAAAATTGCCTGTCAGCGTCGTCTCTACAATACGAAAGGAATGTATCATCATAATAACCACAAAACACAAAATAGTAATTATCTGAATTGGCAGCTAATGCCAATTTAGCCATTTCAATACTACCTTTAAATGTTTCTAAGCCAATTAAACCAACAATAGTTCTATTGTTGGATTTTTGTTTTATTTCAATAGCTAGTGTTGGTTTTTGAATAGGTAATGATGTGTCAGTGATATCTGGTAAGGCAACTACTTTTTTATTAATTCTGTATTGCATTCCAGCGGCAATTCCTTCGTCAGCAACAGCAACGCCAGTGCAATTTTGGCTAGTGAATAAATAGTCGATGTCGGAAATTTTTGTTTTTCTTTTCTCAATGTCTTTATACATACGCATATAGCGTGTGTGCACATAAAAACCAGACCATTTGTATTTAAAAAAGAAACGATGTATTATTGGATGAAAGAAACACGCCAAAAAAGTATCGATATTATTTAAAAAGAAAAAATCAATTTTGATGTTGTGTTCAGATTCAATTTTTCTTAATACTTTCTTATATTCTAACCAACATTTAATCACATAGCAAACATCGTCGGAATAGCTAAAAAAACTCTTTTTGTAAACTATTTTTTTAGCATTAAATTCAACATAAATATTATTATTTGCATCCAAATGTATATTTTCCATCCATGATTTAACAAGATGAACTTCTGGAATTATACAAACAACGTTATAACCTAATTCGGTAAACGATTTTACAAACTGCTGCATGTGATACAGTCGATGTCCTTTTGCTGAATTATCAATAATTGCAATAGTCTTCATGCTTAGCGGTGCGATTTTGGCGCAAAAAACTTATTTAAAATCTGCAAAAAAGCATCATTTTTTAAATAATCAAAATAGAGTTGCTTGTATGGATGCTGACAATAATGAGGATGCCATGCTTTATGCATGCCTGTATAATGTACAATGTTTGGTTGAGTTTCTTTTAAATTTAATGCAACACCTAAGGTAACATTCCATTTGTGGTCTAATGCCAATCGTTGTTTATATAAAACAGCATTAAATGCATCTTGGTCCCAACTGAATAATTTTTCTTCGTTTGCTAAAATAAATTCTGATAGTTTTTCTATAAGATGTTCTTCTCTGAATTTCTGAAGATTCATCAACAACACACCTGAATTAAAATAATTATAACCAAATGGAATATTTAGTAAATGCACTGCGTTATCGTTTTCTTCATCTGCTGCTGCTAATGCATATCCAACAATATCTGTGTTGTACAATTCACTAATATTCGTGTTGATAATCATATCTACATCTAAATAAAGAATTTTATCTATCGATTCATCTAAAATTTCTGGAAGAAAAATTCGATAATAATTTACAAAATCGGCGTGTGCAGAAATGCAAAAGTTATTTATTTTTTGTTCTATTTCTTTTGATAAAACGTGAAATGTATAATTACATTGATAGCGTTTCAGCGTTCTTTTTAACAGTTGTAGTTTATACGATTTCGAATTCGTTAAAACGTGGACATGAATCTGATTTTTTTTATTGTTTTCTAATAAAGAAGTCAACATCACACATGCAGGTATGATAAAATCTTCATTTATAGTGATGGCAATATGAATCATTTCTAATTTTTCGTGGTTGCCCAAATCCATTCCATAGTGCAAGGTCGCACTTCTGCAAACAATTCTTTTTTGGTAAAAATATCTTGTTGTGCTGCTTCTTTGTATTGATAATATTTTGCTTTCAAATTATCATCCAAACTAGCAATTGTTTGAATATGATGTGAGCCAGATAAAAGCGATGAAATAGTAGATGAGATGGTTAAGTCAACAAAATCATGTGTTTCAATAAGTATATCAACATTTTTTAAATAAGGAACAGATTCTTTTATAAACAAGTTTTTTTCATATCCTTCGCAATCGCAGATGATAACAATTTTTTTCGTTGCATCTAATTTTTTAATGTCATCTATTGTGAATGTTTCTTTGATTTGTATTTTATCTTGAACACTATTTAATGTTGCCATTTCCAAGCATAATTTTCTAGCATTTGCATCTGTATCATACGCCAAAACAGTAGCATTTGATTGTATTGCCAAGCCAACAGCATAATAACCTTCAGCACAGCCAACGTCAATAATTACATCATAATTATTTTGGATAATGTGTTGAATAACATTGTTTAATTCTGCTTCGTAGCTTCCAATAATTTTTGGAAAAATCGTACTGCAAACCGAATCATACGATGGATATTTCATTCCTTTGAACAAGCCATTTTTAACTACTGGGTCGCCAACAATTGATATTAATTTTGAATCGTTTTTATTTGATAAACCAATAGCAGTTTGTTCTTTTTTAATTGCTTGTACATGGTTGTTTAAATACACAATAGGCATGTATAATTTATACAGCCAATTCTGATTGGCAATTAATTTGGCTAAAAATCGCAGGGCACTTTTTATCATATTAGTTATTTATCAGTTGCCATTTTGGATGCATGATTGTCATTCCAACAGATGGTTTATACAGCGCATTATTATCTTCACTATCTTTTGATAATAACTCAATATTGGTTACACTTGGAACATATTCTAAAATGCCATAAAAACTAGCAGCACCCAAATTTATCTGGTACGAGCCCGATTTTATTGGCAATGGTAATTCGCAGCGAATTGTATATTGCTTATTAGGTAAAACTTCAATTTTTGGATAATTTTCAGTAGAACGACAATCAATTAACGTATTTCCTAGCGAATCAGAAATAGAAAAGGCAATGACACAATCTTCTATTTGTCTTTTTGATTCAAAAGTAATAACGAATTCAATAGTGTCTTCTTCAAAATATTCTTCACTGTTATTTAGATTTTTAATTTGCAATTTCGTGATTTGAAAATAATCAGCGCGCGGACCAACTCTAGGAATTGCAGATACATTTACCAAATTATTAGTGTTTCCAGAAAGTGTATATTTTGAAATTGCTGTGCTGATATCACCAGCAAAAGTTAGGTGACCATTTTCTAACAACATACCTTTTTTACATAACCCTTGTACTTGTGACAAATTATGACTCACAAACAATACCGTTTTTCCTTGATTAGAAGCTGCGTCATTCATTTTTCCAAGGCATTTGCGTTGAAAACTGGCGTCACCAACGGCTAATACTTCGTCTAAAATTAAAATATCGGTATCTAAATGCGCTGCAACCGCAAACGCCAAACGAACGTACATTCCAGAAGAATAGCGTTTCACTGGTGTGTCGATATATTTTTCGACGCCAGCAAAATCTATAATTTCATCAATTTTTGAGGAAATTTCTTTTTTCTTCATTCCTAAAATAGCGCCATTCAAATACACATTTTCTCTGCCAGTTAATTCGCCGTGAAAACCAGTACCAACTTCCAAAAGCGAAGCCATTTTTCCTTTGTACTTAATTTCACCAATAGTTGGCGATGTTACTTTGGATAATAATTTTAACAATGTTGATTTTCCAGCACCATTTTTACCAATCACGCCCCAAACTTCGCCTCTATTAATCTCAAAATTAATATCACGAAGTGCCCAAACATAATCGCTGCTGCCTTTTTGCGTTCGGTCGTTCGTTTCACCAATTTTAAGATATGGATCTTCTTTTCCACGCAAGCGCGACCACCAACGGTTTAAATCGTGGCTTAATGAGCCAGTTCCAATTTCGCCTAAACGATATTGTTTACTTACATTTTCTACTTTTATGATGGTATTTGACATGTTTTAAACGGTATCTGTAAACGTTTTTTCTGTTTTATTAAAGATATAAAATCCAACCAATAATAATAGCAATGTAATGAGGATGCTATATAAAATGTGCATCCAATTAAAAACACCTTTATCAATGCCTAAAAATGCTACACGAAAAGTTTCCATTACAGTAGTCATAGGGTTTGCTAGAATAAATGATTCTAGACGGCTACCACTTACTTTGCTTAAAGGATAAATTACTGGTGTTGCATACATTAATAATTGTACTCCAAATTGAACCAAAAAAGTTAAATCTCTATATTTAGTGGTTAATGACGTAATAATCATGCCTAATCCAAGACCTAATCCAGCCATAATAAAAATTAAAACCGGTACTAATAAAATATAAATACTTGGTTGCAACGGTGCTTTTTCTATAAATACAAAATAAGCCAATGCAACAATAAATAAGCTAAACTGAATTGCAAATTTTAACAAGTTGGAAAAAACAATAGAAAGAGGCAAAATCAATCTTGGAAAATATACTTTACCAAAAATGTAAGCATTGTCTTTAAAAGTAGAAGATGTTTTATTTAAACATTCTGAAAAATAATTCCAAGCAGCAATACCTGATAAATAAAATAAAACAGGACTAACAGGTGTTTCGATATTAGCAACACGGTTAAAAATGACGACGTACATTAACATTGTTAAAATTGGCTGAATAAAAAACCAAAGTGGTCCTAAAACGGTTTGTTTGTAATTGGTAACAATATCTCGTTTTACAAACATCCATAATAAATCACGATAATGCCAAACTTCTTTGATAGAAGACAGCGAAAAAGTAGATTTGCTTTTAATGACGTTTGACCAGTTATCTTGTTGCATAGAAAGTGCAAATATAGCTATTGATTAATAAAGATGTATTTTTCAGAATATTTCTCTACTTTTGAGCGTATTTTATCTCCAAATGTATGTTTAAAGGTATAAAAAATCGAATTTTCAACTTTTTTTTAAATAAAGATGAAAAAAAATCGACAGATATTCAAGTTGGTGATGTTTTTAAGGACATCTATCAAAATAATACTTGGCAAGACGACGAAAGTGTGTCGGGAACAGGTAGTAACTTAAAACAAACGCAAGAGATAATTAATCAATTGCCCAATATTTTCAAACAACATGGTGTTCATTCTATTTTAGATTTACCTTGTGGTGATTATAATTGGATGAAACATGTTGATTTGAGTGATATAAATTATATAGGTGGCGATATTGTACCCGAAATTATTAATAAAAACAATCAACAATATGCAAGCTCTTCAGTTAGTTTTGTAGAATTGAATCTCATTACGGATAAGCTTCCTGATGTAGATCTTGTTTTTTGCCGTGATTGTCTGGTGCATCTTAGTATAGCTCAAATTATGGATGCATTACAGAATATTAAAAAAAGCAATGCTAAATATTTACTTACAACTTCATTTACCAACACAAAATTAAACAGAGATATTGTTACTGGTGATTGGCGTCCCATAAATTTAGAAATAGTGCCTTTTAATTTAAAACCCATTTATACTTTGGTTGAAAAATGCACAGAGTTTGACGGCATGTATAAGGATAAGTCTTTAATACTTTTAGAATTAAAATAACTACCACATTAAAATTCTTTATTTATTAATTAAAATATTTTTTATAATAAAGAATTTTCTTTTCAAAAAAAGTGTAACTAATTATAGAAACTATGTAATATATGGTAAACATAGAACTAGAATAAAGGAAAGAAACTAATGTGCTATATCCTAAGGTAGAAGTAAAAAAATTTAATAATACAGGACCAAATAGGATTCCAATTGGCCAACTGTATAAATACAATCCGTATGAGATTTTACCAGTAAATAATAAAAACCTATTAGATAGTATTTTAACTATTAGATTGCCAATCCTAATATTTGTAAAACTTACAAAAAGTATTGCGCCAAAATATAAATCATATAAAGTATAACCAATTCTAACATTAAAATCAGAATTTGCAGGAATCATATCTGGATATAATAAAATACAAGCAGTAAAACAGACTATATATAATAGCAATAAATTTTTCACGTATTTAATAAACTTGTTGTTTTGAATTAAATTTGAGCGGAACAATATCGCAATTATTGATCCAATTGCAAGTCCATCAATTCTTGTGAAGGTATTATAAAATGCAAATTGCGACAAAGGGTATAAGTTTTTTAATGTTATTGCAAATAGAATAATTAATAAACAGAAAAAGAATAACTTCTTTCTATTTATTGTAAAAATTACTAATGGCCAAAAAATATAGAATTGTTCTTCAACACATAGAGACCAAAGATGAAGGATAGATACATCTTTAGGAAAATACCATAAAGAATATATCCAATTTTCAGTGTATGATAAAAGGTACCATTTTAAATTGGCAATACTATTGTAATCGTGTAGAAATTTAAATTTGCATATTGGATATATGACTAATAAAAACAACAAAAACAAATAATATAATGGAAAAATTCTTAGTATTCTTTTTATATAAAAATTCTTAAAATAGTTTTGTTTGTTTTTAGAATCCAATAATATTCCTGTTATTAAAAACCCAGATAATACTAAAAATAAATCAACTCCAACCCATCCTATATGTGCAAAATAAAACCCATCTAAGTTATGTCCCATTAAAATAAATAATATTGCTAATCCTCTGAGACCGTCAAGATGAGGAATATGTTTTTGAATTTGATAGTTGATAATTGTTGCTATTTAAATGTTAAAATCTTATTGAATCAAATAGCTTTATCAAATTACTTACTTAATAAATCATGATACAAATTATTATAATTCTGAACCATGTTCGTTAAAGTAAATTTATTTTTTACAGTCTTTGCTGCAAAACTACCAATTGAATGAATAAAATTAATATTATGCAAGGTAGTATTTAATTGTTTAATTAATGTTTCTTTAGAGTTAAATAAAAAACCTGTTTCTTCTTGTGTAATTATTTCTGGAATGCCACCCACAGAAGATGCAAATACACATGCACCACAAGCCATTGCTTCTAACGGAACCAAACCAAACGATTCGGCATTAGATGGAAAAATTAATACATCAACAGATCTAAACAAATCAGCCAATTTCTTTCGGTCGCTGATATAAGGCAATGTGGTTGTTTTGACGCCATCAATAAAAATATTTTTTCCAACAACAATTAATTCAAATGGTATGGTTATTTTCGAAAGCACTTCTTCGAAAATTGATTCGCCTTTAAAAGGATTTTGTGACGAAAAAATTAATATTTTAACTAGTTCATTTTTATTGCGTTCAATAGTATAAAAAACGGAATCATCGTATCCGTTATAAATCATTTTTTCTTTTATTTTATTGTCATACACATAAGAAGATAACAAACAGTTTTCGAGCCAATTGCTTACTGGAACAAAACATAAATTTTTATGAATAGAGTAATAGATTTTTTTCTTTAATTCTAAGAAATGTTGTCTTCGGTCTATGAGTGGACTTGAAATTGGTGGAATATGTTTATAAGGTGTTGCTCCAATACCTTTTTTATAATTTTCATTTTCAAAAACATGTGCTTCGCCACCAGTAATTGGCCACATATCATGCAGTGTCCAAACTATTTTTTTCTCTTTGGCTATTTGTATGAGTGCATTTAAATCGAAATAACCACCATGAATATTGTGTAAATGAATGATATCTGCTTGTTGATATGCAGTAGTTTTTTTTAATTTTTGATATGTGCAATTAAATTCTTCTTCTATAAAAAAAGCTTTTTTAAACACTTTTTTTATACCTAATTTCCAAATAATTTTATTAAGAAATAAAAAAAAAGAATCAATTAAATTCTTTGATAATGTTTGTATTTGCACATCACTCTGGAAAGATTCTTTCACAAGCATACGATTTTCGCCATTACTTTTTAATAGACTATATGCAATGGTTTCAGCACCACCAGTCTGGTTAAATGTATTGATGTGCAAGATTTTCATTATAAACCAATTTTCTTTAAGTTTAATACTAAATCGGTTCTAAAATTATCGACAGAGTGATGAGAATTTATATATTGATATGCCCTTTTGCTTTTTGTAATGACCTCTTCTTCTGAGAATGAAAGTGCTTTTTTTACTGCTTTATCAATTCCTTCCAAATTAATTTCTTCGATAATAATTCCGAAATCTTGCACATCTAAGCTGCATTGTTTTGTTAAAATAGGAACTAGTCCACCATTACCAATAACAGTTAAAGCAGAAGCAGAGGTGCCTTCACTTGCAGATGGATAAATATAAAAATTGGTTTGTTCTAAAATGTTCTGAAAGATTGGTGTGGTAATATCTACAAAACCATGTACAATAATGTTTTTAGACGCATCTAATTTTGGTTTGTAGGTTTCGTAAAATGCATTTTCCTGAAAGATTGAACCACAAACATGAAGCGTTAGATCCAGATGTTGTGAAAAATAATCAATTAATAAATCTAGTCCGCGGTGAATTAAGCCAGAGCTTCCAAAAAATAAAAAGCTAGTACTACTTTTTTTGAAATCTTTTTTTTCTAAATCAATGTTAATTGTTTTATGAAAAAATGCCGAAATACAAATTATATTTTCAGGATTATGAATATAATATGGAACATACGTGCTTTTAGTGAATTCATTTCCCCAAACAAACATATAATCAGAGATGCTGATTTGAAGTGGAAATAAATACCGGTTAAAAATCATGGAATCTACCAAATATTTATGCGTTGATTGATAGTTTTGTTTGAGCCGCACAAAAGCATTGGTATTTAAATAAAACGTATGGCAACCAGTGGCATAAATAATTGTTTTAATTTGATTTATTTTTGGGTGTGAAAATATTTTATCCATAGCATAACCTTGTCCAAAAACTGCAAAATATTTCTCTACATCAATTTCTTCTAAAGTTATTTCATCATCATTGTAATTTATTACATCTACATTATAACATAAAGATTTAAAAGCCGAAGCGATTTCAACACTTTCAGCAAAAGCCGTATGTTTATAACTCATGCCTGATATAAATGGTTCTGTAAGATGTATGAGGAGAATATTTCTTTCAAAAGATGTATTAAAGATATTATGCAGAATATACTTTTTATAGGTTGGTTTACCTATTCGGATCCCTTTTTTAAATAAAAAATTTTTGATATGTTTTTTTAGTGAAGTCAATTTATTCTCTGTTTTTTATTGTTCGTTTTATTTTATTTTTTATTCGAGTTAGGAGACTAACAGGTTTATGATCGTTATTAATTACTTGTTCAATTAATAACTGATGTTTCTGTTCTGTCGTTGTATCAATTTCAATTTTTACTGGATGCCTGAGTTTTTTAATGTTGATATCATAAACAGCGAGATTTTGAGAAAGTGAAATTTTTTGTTCAGAGTGTGTACCAGTAAATCCAATATTACGAATCTGATTTTTGATTGGATTTATGCAAGCACCGTCATTTTTTAAAATAGAAAGCATCCATTGCACATCCCAAGTATTAATTTTATGTTCAATTACTGCATTAAGTGTATCAACATAACTCTTTCTGATGGTTAGGTTTTGTATTTTATTAAAATAAACAAGATCTTCTTTAGTAACATTTAAATTCATTTTTTTCCATGCTCTACGCCAAGATGCCCAACCCCAAATAGCAGAAAAAGAAGAAAAATAGTAATCGTTTGGATAATTAAAATCATTTTTAAATAAACTCAATCCACCAATCATCATTAATTGTTCTTGACTATGATATCGATTTAACAAACATTCAGAGAAAGTAAAAAAGGAGCTTGTAGGAATACAGTCATCTTCTAGAATGATTCCCATTTCTTCGTGTTCAAAAAACCAATCAATCGCACTTTTTACTGCATTACAACAACCTAAATTTTGCTCTCTGTACAATGTCTTAATGGTACAATCCCAATTAATTTTTTCAAAAATTGCTTTCGTTTGTAAGCATAGTTCTTTTTCACCAGGTATATTTAATCGTGGTCCATCTGCTGCAATATAAATTTTAGGAGGTTGTATTTGACTGATTGCATGAAACAACTGTTCAGTAGTATCAGGTCTGTTAAATATTAATAAGAGTACTGGTGTTGTAAGCATATTAGGATAAACAAACAAAATTAGTAATTTTATGCAGAATTGAAGAAAAGTGATGATTTAATTAAAATTTAGGATTGCTTTTTTAAATAATAATACCTAATGAACCTAACGCAGCAAGAACGATTCCATTATCTTGATAGTTTAAGAGGATTAGCAGCATTGGCTGTCTTTTTTTCTCATTTAATTGGCGCATTTGGATTACCTAATAAGTTAATGTTTCTTCAAAGAAGTCCAATTCGTATTTTTTGGCATGGAGAAGGTGCCGTATTTTTCTTTTTTTTATTAAGTGGATTCGTTTTGACTAAACAATTAGACAATTCTAAAGATATGTTTAATTTAAAAAGTTTATTTGAATATGCACTATTAAGAATAAACAGAATTTATCCATCATTTGCATTTATTTTAATTACTAGTTATTTTCTTAGAAATCGTTTTATATCTGACTATTCATTAATTTCATTTTCTTCTGACTGGATAATTGGTATAAGTAAAGTATCGTTAAGTTTTTCAACATTAATAAAGGAATTAAGCGTTATTTTTAATGTAGAAAGTGCTATTCGAATTATACCTATAAGTTGGACGTTATCATCAGAAATAGTTATTTCAATTTGTATGCCAATATTATATTTTGTTTGTAAAAAAAACTGGATGGTTGGACTAGTATTCTTTTATTATTCAACAAAATTTTTAGGAATATATACTTTTGTAATAATATTTATAATAGGTATAGTTATTTATTTACAAAGAAATAAAATAATCAATAGCATAAAACCACTCCATAAATTTTTAAAAGTTTTAATCTTATTTTTTGGCATACTGCTTTTTACATTTCCATTTTATATCCAAACTCCATGGGTAAATAAAATAGCATCTGTTTTATTTATACATAGTATTTTACCAGGTTGTGTTGTATTGTTTATACTCGTTTTATCATCTACTTCAATTCAAAAAATATTGACAAACAATTGGTTGCAATTTTTAGGAAAGATTTCTTATTCTTTATATTTAACACATTTCACTTTCTTGCTATTGGTTTCATATCCAATGATTGTTTATGTCAATAAAATAGCAGGAACTAACTTACTGTTTGTAAGATTGACAACTTATATTGCTTTAACCATAGGAATATTATGCACTGCTAGCGCATTCTACTATTTATTTGAACATCCATTACACATAAAAGGAAAAAAACTTATAAAGGATTATTTTCTATAATAGTTGCTAGTCTTAATTTTATTGATTACTTTTAACTTATATAGCAAAAGACATTTTTTGCTGGTAGTTCTATTGAATATTTATTTATTTAAATAACTATTAATGCAACAAAAATGTTTAAAACACACCTCAAAGTAATAAACATGAAAAATTTATTTAAAATATTTTTAACGCTGGTTATTTTCTTTAGTATATCATTTACATATAGCAGTGATATTATTTCAGTGGTTCAACCTAAAAATAATACAACATTTGAAAACCCAACAATTCAACTTTCTTGGAATAAATCAATACTTGCTACCACGTATAACATACAATTATCAATAGATTCTTTGTTTTCTTCTTTATTAGTCAACTCTACTCAAGTTCAAAATTTTATAAATTACACTGTTCCAACAACTAACACAACTTACTATTGGCGTGTAAAGTGCAATTTAGATGTTTCTTGGGGTGGCTTTTATCGGTTTTCCATTTTTAAACCAAGCGATTTTAGTGGAATAAAGTTTCATAGCAAATCAGATCAAGGAGTAACTACCAGTGGAAATTTGGTTACACAATGGAATGATTTGTCTTCTAATAGCAATCATGTGAAACAATCTGACCCAAGTTCACAACCTACTTTAAAACCAGGTGTTGCTTTATTAAATAATTATCCTATTATACGATTTGCAGAAAATGCTTCTTCACCAGATATTTTATATTTTACTAATCAAATTCCTTTGTCAGACTTTACCGCCTTCACTCTTAATAGCTATGTGGCCAATGCAAATAAACCAGCTCAGGTTTTATTAGGTGGCTCAATAAGTGGTTTTTTTATGGAATATGCAAATAATGGCTATAAACAAGGCATCCTTTCCGCTGGTGCTTCATCTTTTCTTGCTGCAAATGGAAGTGATTTAAATACAAAATATTCTATTTATTCATTTAGAAATAACTCTCTTAAAAAAAATAAGTTTCCACCTTCAGCACTGGCAATCAACCAACTTATTGCTAATATTACACTAGATAATATTGGTGCTAGAGGTGATGCATCTAGTTTTAATTTTGAAGGAGATTTAGCTGAAGTTCTTATTTATGACAATAGATTAGATAGCACAAAAACATCACGAGTTGAAGATTATCTTCACACAAAGTATGCACCACCAGTAAATTTAGGTCCTGATACAGTTTATGGCAATTCATTCTGCGATACACTCACTATTTCTGCGTCTAATAGATATGTTTCCTATTTATGGTCAACAGGCCAAACAACACCATCCATAAAAACAACGGCAAATGGCACTTATTCTGTTAAAGTAAAAGATGTTTTCGGCTTTGAAAGCACAGATGATATTGTTATTTTGCCTTATAAGAGATTAGGTAACAAAACAGTATACTTATGTAAAGGCGATACGCTTAAATTAGATTTAAATCTACCTGCTGGATTTGCTGCCACTTGGTCAAATGGAATAAATTCTGACAAAATAAACTTGTCCCAAAGTGGTACATTTAGAGTAACAATTACAGATGGAAGAAGTTGCATTTTTAAAGACACCATTAATTTGATAGTTAACCAAACCAATTTTACACCAGCTATTATTAATAAAACACTCAGGATTTGCGAGGATGAGAAGCTGTATTTTCAATCAAATATACCAACAGAAAGTATATTATGGTCAAATGGTGACGTTACTGATTTTACATCTTTTACGTCATCAGGTATTCAAAGTATATTTATTAAAACAGTAAATGGTTGTATTGTAAAAGATACATTTAATGTTATAATTACAGGTAAAGCACCAACAGCGAATTTTATTACAAGTACAGTTTGTCAAAATGTGGCTACTTCGTTTACAAATATATCAACATTACCACCAGGAGATGTAATTGCATCTTTGAATTGGAATTTTAGCAATGGTTCAACTTCAACAGCATCGAATCCAAGTGTCATTTTTAATACTGTTGGTATAACTTCTGCTTCTTTAAAAATAAAAACAGATAAAGGTTGTACTGATTCAATTTTTAAAACGTTTACAAATAACAAGAGACCAAAAGCTGAATTTGAAACTCGGCTTTCTTGTTCAGGAAACCCAACACAGTTTGTGGATAGAAGTAGAGTTGGAAATGCTAATATAACTACCTATAATTGGCTTTTTGGAAACAATCCTACAGCATTTTTTGCACAAAATCCTCAGTATGAATTTCCAGACCAAGGAACATATCCAGTGTTATTAAAGGTAAGCGATGAAAACGGTTGCACAGACACTTTAACACAGAATATCTTCGTAAATCCGTCTCCTGTTTCTAATTTTTCATTCGATTCTGCCTGTGGAAGAACACCAGTAAATTTTAAATTTTTAGCAACAGTTCAAAGTCCGTTTACATTATTAGAAAATTTTATTTGGTCTTTTGGTGATGGAAATGAAAAAAGAGCTATTTATGATCCAAATAATATTTATGCGAGTCCAGGTGTTTATTCGGTAAGTTTAGCTGTTCAAGCATCTAATCAGTGTGTAGATACGGTTACCAAACAAATCCGTGTCTTTGATTTTCCAGTAGTAGATTTTACAGTTTCACCTACTCAATGCGTGAATAAAGAAATTCAATTTACCGATATTTCTTCGACACCAGATGGAACACCAATCAATGATTGGAAATGGTATTTTTCTGGACAATCTACATCAACAGAACAAAATCCGAGATATGCATTTAACGCTCAAGGAAATTATACGGTACAATTAACTGCGAAAAATCTGGTTGGCTGTGTTGGTACAAAATTGCGTTCTATAGCAGTTTCTCAGGCACCTGTTCCTCAGTTTACATTTACACCACAAAATGGATTGCCTCCATTATGCGTTACATACAATAACCAATCTGCAACCAATGGTAATTATATTTGGAACTATGGCGATAATAGTCCAAGTATAAGCGGATATAATCCTCCACAACATTGCTATAACTCTGTCGGAAACTATCCAATTACATTGGTTTCTACAGATTTCAGAGGTTGCACAGACACTGCACGAAAATTTATTTTGGTAGACAGAGTAATTTTAGATGGTGCTATGGTAAGTTTAATCATAACACCAACTGGCGATTTTTACAAGGTTCAGGCAAATATTGTAAACAATAGCAATGTAGAAATCACAGCACTTGGTTTAAATTTACAACTTGGTGGTGGATCTGTAATTCGTGAAAATTGGACTGGAAGTTTATTGCCAGGACAAGCAACCACTTATCAATTTAATGGAGAAATAAAACTTTCAGAAAGCAACCAAATTCCTGTTATTTGTGCAAGTATTGATAACGTAAATAATTTTTCGCCAGAAAATAGAACAGACAATAACAGCACTTGCAAAGAAGTAAAAGTTGGACAATTTGATGTATTAAATTTATACCCAAATCCTGCGTATGAAACGCTAAATTTTGGTGTAATGTTACCTGAAGACGGAAAAGTATCCATTGGTTTTATAACCATTTTAGGTCAGTTAGAATATCAACTTACTTTTAATGGATTAAAAGGTTATAATACTTTTGCAACCAGCACAATACCATTAAATGCAGCTGTTTACGTAGCCGAAATTATGTATGATGGACAAGTGATTCGTAAGAAATTTATGAGAAAAGATAGAAAATAATTATAGGTTCCTAATTCTTTCAACAATATCAATTGATGGCTTTACAACTGTGGTTGTGAAGCCATTTTGGTTTATAATGGCTTGATAAGATTTTGTATGTAAATCAGTAAAACCATCTGTAAATTCATAGGTTTTGCCATCAATAATAATACTTCTTTTGGGTTCTAAATTTTGTTCAATGCTTAAATTCCAATGCACATTTGCGTTTTCTAATTCTAAGTTTCCAACACTGTTAGTTGGACTATTTTTTTCTACAGAAATAGTTTTCACATCACCAAATAACCAACCTACAAGGTCGAATAGGTGAATGCCAATATTAGTTGCAATTCCACCAGATTTTTGTTCATCACCTTTCCAACTATTGTGATACCATTTCCCGCGTGGAGTGTTGTAAATAATTTCTACATTGTATTTTTTGTCGAGATAAATTTCTTTTTTTAACTCTTGCAACATTGGATGCAAACGTAGTTGAAGTATAGTATAAATGTTTTTGTTAGTGTAGCTTTCAGCGTCTATTAAATTATTTAAGCTTTCAATAGTAAGTGTTAATGGTTTTTCGCAAATGACATCTGCATTTAATTTTAAACCAGCATAGCAATGTTCTTCGTGCAAATAATTTGGCGAGCAAACTACTAAATAATCAATCGATGTTTTTTCCATCAAGAAATCATAAAAAGAAAATTCATCTTTAAAAAACTCACAATCTGGAAAATAAGCATCTAAAATTCCAACTGAATCTGCAATATCTAAAGCAGCTACTAAATTGCCACCAATTTCTTTTATTGCTTTTAAATGTCGCGGTGCGATATAGCCAGCAGTACCAATAATTGCGAAGTTTTTGTTCATTAGTTCAATGGACATTATTCATTAGAATTTGTATAGAATAATTGTTGTTTGAAAAACAGAAACGTATACCTTATAGCTTTATAACACTATAACCGTTTTCAATTTTATATTTTTCATTCGTTATTTTGCAAACAGCCATTTCGTTTTCAAAAATTAATTTTGCGCCAGCTTCACTCATCCATCCATCTTGTTTTGCAGGATTTCCTTTCATCAGTGCAAAGTTTTTTACATCTTTTGTAATTACACAACCAGCGCCAATAAATGCATATTCACCAATCGTAACACCACAAATAATCGTTGCATTTGCGCCAATGCTTGCGCCTTTTTTTATCAATGTCTTTTTGTATTCATTTTTGCGTTCAATAAAACTTCGTGGATTAATAACGTTTGTAAAAACAGCTGATGGTCCAATAAAAACATCGTCTTCAATTATAACACCTTCGTATAAAGAAACATTATTTTGCACTTTTACATTATTGCCAATTTGCACTTTATTTGAAATAAAAACATTTTGTCCAAAATTGCAATTTTCACCAATTACAGCGTGCATCACATGGCTAAAATGCCATATTTTACTGCCATTTCCGATAGTTGCACCATCATCAACAATTGCGGTTTCGTGTTTGTAATAATTACTCATTCGTAGCAAAAAACTCATTTATACTATCACAAATATACAATAATTGTTCTTCTGTAATTTCTGGATAGACTGGTATTGATAATGCAACTTGACATAAATATTCTGCATTCGGCAAATATAAATCTTGTTGCAAAAATGCTTTTTGATAATGTGCTGGCATTGGATAATTTACAATGGTATCTATTTTTTTCTTTGTTAAGAATGCTCGTAATTTATCTCTAAAATTATTTTTTACTTTAATGGTGTATAGGTGATAAATATGAGGTTGAGTAACAGCAGGCAACTCAATTTCAGCAACATCTTTTAATTTATTAAAGTAAAAATCTGCGTTGTTTTTACGTTGTTGGTTATAGCTTTCTAGATGTGGTAATTTTACTCGAAGAACAGCTGCCTGAATGGCATCTAATCGAGAATTAATGCCAACAATATCATGAATATATTTCTCGGTTTGTCCATGATTGGTAATTTTTCGTATTTGTTTTGCTAATTCATCATCATTACAAAATACGGCACCACCATCGCCAAATGCGCCTAAATTTTTAGTTGGATAAAAAGAAGTGGTGATTATAGAATTTCTCGAAATATTTTTTTCGGCACCTAATGCTTGTGCATTGTCTTCAATTAAATGAATATTGTTTTGTTGTGTAAACGCATAGATTTTGTCTATTTCGCACAGTTGTCCAAATAGATGCACTGCAATAATTGCTTTCACATCTGATGTAAAAACAGCTTTTATATTTTCTACTGTAAGGTTGAATGTGTTGACATCAACATCGGCAAAAACCAATTCAAACCCTAGAAATTTTATCACTTCAACAGGTGCAATGTAAGTAAAAGCTGGAACGATGATTTTGCTGCCTTTGGGTAAGTTCAACGCCATCAAAGCAATTTGCAACGCATCGGTTCCGTTTCCACAACTAATACAATGCCTTATGTTGATATATTTTGCAACATTTTGCTCAAAATCATGTACTTTTTTTCCGCCAATAAATTGTGTATCTAATAAACAATCTTGAATAGCAGTATCAATATCGCTTTTTAGTGAAAGATATTGAGTTCGTAAATCAATCATTGGAATTGGTAGCATATTGCAATAAAGGTAAGTATTTCCGATGTGTATTGAAAAGAATAAAAAAGATAAATGCCTTTTTTTTTATAATTTTGCACTGCAACTAAATTATGTCTTTTCGAAATAAGATTATTTCTTTCTTAGATAATAAAAAAGTCTTTTATTGTTTATGGTCGCTTTTACTACTTCAAGTAATAGTGTTGTTTTTTATTACGCACAATGGCTTGTCTCGTGACCATGACACATACATGTTTTATGTGAAAGGTCTAGAACGTGGTAGATATTCTTATTGGTATTTTTTAAAAGAATATATTCCAGATACCTTTAGAAATCCAGGTTATCCATTTTTTTTGTATGCACTTAGTTTTATTAATGATTCAGTACTTGTAGTTCAAGTAGCACAACTACTATTGTATATAATTGCGTTGTTTATCATGTTGCGCATTATAGATTTCTATGACAAACAAATTCTTTTAAAATCGATTTTTACAATTTTATTAATGCTCAATTTTATTGTTTCATCTTACACAACCTATATTTATCCAGAAGCAATAATGATTTTTTTGGTTACACTTATTCTTTATATAGAGTTGTATCATGATTACAAAAAGTGGAAGAATACATTTTTGCTCGTTCTGCTTTATGCTTTATGTTTTCAAATTCGACCTGTTATTCTATTTATACCTTTTTTGCGTTTTGCGTACTATTTATATAAATACCAAAAATCGTATTTGCTAAAAAACATAGTATTTATCTTTTTATTTATTACAAGTTTGTTGCCTTATGGGTTTTGGAATTTAAAACATCATCATACATTTAAAATTACACCTTTAGAAGGTGGTGGTGGTGTGATGCATTTAGGATATTGGAGTCCAAAAATGATTAACTATGTGGAAGGTCGTTATTGGCAAAATATTATGTATGATGAACATTTTATTTCTTTTGATGATGATAAAAATATTCCAGAAAATATTCGACTTTTTAATCAAGAATGGGACAGCATCGATCGTGTTTGTGCAAAATATTTAACGGCAAAAGACACACTCATCATTACTGAGATGAAAAAATATCCAGATCTTTTTGAAACTTATAACTCTACTTATACAATTGAACGGGAAAAAATATTAAAACAATTAGCAGTTAAACATTATCTAAGTGATTTAAAGTATACTTTTAAATTGAAAGCATATTCCTTTTTTAGATTGTGGTTTAATGGCTTGGTAATGAATAAGCATTCTGCAGGAAATATAGATTATGGTTTTATTCCTGTATTAATTACATTTAGTACTACCTTTTTCACTTTTATTTTGTTTCTGATTCATTTTATATATTGCTTGTTTAAGAAACGCAAAGTAATTATGCAACTTATTTTACCTTTATTACTTTGCTTATATTTCGATGTCTTACATTTGCCTTTTGCTATTCAATCACGTTATACTATTCCTGTTCGTATGTTGTACATATTCTCATTATCTTTTATGTTGTATAAAATTTATTTTGAAGAACAAAAACATGACAGTGTCACAAACGACTGATGAATATGTTGCGATTGTTGATAGGTATAAAATAAAAACAAAAAATGACTTTTAATTGATTCCATCTGCACCCTTAAAAAAAGTAAATTTATACAGATGAAAAAAAAAGTATTATTTCTTTCACCATATCCATTTGGAAAAGCAGCCAGTCAAAGGTTGAAATATGAACAATATTTTGCGCATTTTGAAGCAAATGGTTTTGAGTTAGAAACAAGTTCTTTTGTAGATAATCATTTTTGGGAAATAATCTATAAACCAGGATTTCTGCTTTGTAAAATTACAGGCACAGCACGCGGTTATGTTCGTCGTTTTTTAGATTTATTTCGATTACATCGCTATGATATTATTTACATTCATCTTTGGGCAACACCACTCGGTCCGCCTATTTTTGAATGGATGATTCGAAAACTTTCTAAAAAAATTGTGTACGATATCGACGATATGATTTATAAATCGGAAGGTTCTGCAATGAATAATTTAGTGCATATGCTAAAAGGAAAAAATAAATCGATTGCACTAATGAAATATGCAGACCATGTTATTACTTGTACACCAGACTTAAACGATTTTGCCAAACAATATTGCGCCAACTGCACTGATATTTCTTCTACTTTAGATACGGAACGACTTTTTCCTGTAAATAAATATATAAACGACAAACCTGTTGTTATTGGCTGGACTGGCACACATTCAACCGTTCCTTATTTACATTTATTAGATACCGTTTTTCAGAAATTAGCAAAAGAACGTACGTTTAAACTGCGTGTTATTGGTAATTTTAAATTTCAATTAAATGATGTTGAATTTGAATATTTCGATTGGAATAAAGAAGACGAAGCAGCTCAATTACAAGGTATGGATATTGGTGTATATCCGTTGCCAACAGATGCGTGGGTAATGGGTAAAAGTGGACTCAAGGCATTAACATATATGACTGTCGGATTGCCTGTAGTTGCCACAAATGTTGGTGCAGCTATCAATCGTGTAATTACTGAAAACGAAAATGGTTTTTTAGTAAAAACAGAAGCCGAATGGTTAGAAAAACTAAAATATTTATTAGATAATCCAAAAGAAAGAGAAAGAATTGGCAAAAATGCACGCAAAACTGTTCTTCAAAATTTTTCCATAGAAGCAAACAAACCCGTATATTTGAGCATTCTAAAATCGTTAATTTAAAGATTCTTTTGTTTAGCAATCGTTTCTTTCCAAAAAACAAGTATGAAGAAAAAAATTTATATAGCAGGTTGCGGTGGCATGTTAGGTGAAGGTTTTTATAAAATCTTTAAAGATGAATTTGAGTTGAAATGTACCGATAAAGATGTAAACGAAGATTGGTTAACATTTTTAGATTTTAGAGATTTTGACGCCTATAAAAATGATGTGTTTGATTTTAAACCAGATTATTTATTTCATTTAGGTGCGCATACATCATTAGAATATTGCGATACCAATCAAGATGATGCATATCTCACAAATACAATTGCTGTAGAAAATGCTGTACACATTTCCAATGCCTTGAATATACCAATGTTATACATTTCAACAGCAGGAATCTTTGATGGCACGCAAGATGTGTTTGATGATTGGGACAAACCAAATCCACTTGGACATTATGCTCGTAGCAAATGGGCTGGCGAAGTGTATGTTCAACAAAATAAAACACAACATTTAATTTGTCGTGCTGGCTGGATGATGGGTGCCGGTCCGAAAAAAGACAAAAAATTCATCCAAAAATTAATGCAACAATTAAAAGATGGGAAAAAAGAATTATTTATTGTAAATGATAAATTAGGAACGCCAACTCTTACGTATGATTTTGCACGAAACGTAAAATTACTTTTGCAAACCGAAGTTTGGGGTTTGTATAATATGGTTTGTGGTGGCATCACAGGTAGATTTGAAGTAGCTGAAGAATTGGTAAAACTAGTAGGAAAAGCAGACGAAATTAAAATCACGGCTGTAGATTCTGATTACTGGAAAAAAGAATATTTCTCACAACGACCACCAAGTGAACGACTAATCAATAAAAAATTGGACTTGCGTAATTTAAACATTATGCGCGATTGGAAAATTTGTTTGAAAGAATATGTAGATGAATATTATCAAGGATATTTAGATTAATACTGATTTGATTTCGTTTAATTTTAACTCCATTAAAAAACCAACATTTTTTAAATCGATTCCTTTGAAATCGTGGCTAAAAAAAATAGCTCAAAATGAAAAATTTGAAATTAGTGAATTGAACTATGTTTTTTTTACAGATGAAGAGTTGCTAAAAATCAACATAGAATATTTAAACCACGACACTTATACAGACATTATCACTTTTGATAATTCAAGTGCAAATGGAAAAATAGAAAGCGATATTTTTATTTCGCTAGAACGTGTGGAAGCCAATGCAAAAAAATTCAATACTACTTTAGAAAATGAGCTACATCGTGTGATGGCGCATGGTTTATTGCATTTGTGTGGTTACAAAGACAAGAAAAAAAATGACATTGAAATCATGCGCAAAAAAGAAGAAGCATGTTTGATATTGTGGAATCATCTAATAGACATTCAATCATAAAAATCTGTGATAAACAGCGTTCTATTTTTCTGCTTCGTTTTTTAATAGTAAATCTTCTTTTACCTTTTTATCTACTTTGTCTCTCTTCTTCTTGTCTAAAAAGTCAAGAACATAACCAAATAAAACGAACACAATAACTACGTAAACCATACAATATTTTTATTTAATTAAGATGCTGTTTCGATATTTGCATGAAATAATAAATCATTTCAATCATAATAATCGGTGTTAATCAGCGAACTATTTTTCTCTGCTAAAAGATGTTTTTTCAATTTCGTCGCTACTTATATAATCATTGGTGTTTTCATCTTTCATAATCGTATCGCGCTGCCATTCTTCCACCATTAATTTTTCATCTTCTTTCAAAATAGAAATATTCAACAATTGTTTCATGAATGTTTCAAATGCTTCAACTTTATCATCTGGTATATTTACAGTAAATTTTTTCATGGAAATCTTATTATAAAATAAATTTAAAAAATTATCCAAATATCTGTTTGAAATATTCTATCGTTAATGGCAAACCTTGCTCAAATGAATATTGCGGTAGATAACCTAATAATTGCTGTGCTTTTGAAATATCTGCTAACGAATCTCTGATGTCACCATCACGAGGTTCACGATGTATCGCTTTTATATCTTTTTGCAAATACGCACAAATTGCATCATACATTTGATTGATAGTAAAACGTTGTCCAAATGCGATATTATATGCTTGGTTACATGCAGCAGCATTGTCTGTAGTCAACGCTAAAACATTTGCTTGCACTGCATTATGCACAAATGTAAAATCGCGTGATTGTTCACCATCGCCATTAATACAAGGAGCTTCGTTGTTCAGCAACGCTTTAATAAACAAAGGCATCACGGCTGCATACACACCGTTCGGATCTTGTTTCGGTCCGAAAATATTAAAATAACGCAAGCCAATTAATTCCAAATTATAACATCTTGTAAACACATTCGCGTACACTTCGTTCGTAAATTTTGTTACTGCATACGGCGACAATGGATTACCTATGCGTTCTTCTTTTTTCGGCAAGTTTGGTTCATCACCATAAACTGAAGAAGATGACGCATACACAAATCGTTTGATGCCTGCATCTTTCGCAGCCGTCAGCATGTTGACGAAACCACCAACATTTACATCGTTTGACGTAATTGGATCTTTGATAGAACGCGGCACCGAACCGATGGCTGCTTGATGACAAACAGCATCAATTTCTTTACATGCATTATTACAATCATCTACATTGCGTAAATCACCTTCAAAAAATGCAAAATTTGGATTCGTTTTAAACGCACTTAAATTCTCAATATTTCCTGTTGCTAAATTATCGAACACACGAACTTTCGCGCCGTGCTGTAATAAATATTCCGTGATGTTAGAGCCAATAAAACCAGCGCCACCTGTAACCAAGAAACGTTTGTTTTCAATCGAATTTTTATGAAATGATTTTGTATACATGCAGTGATTATTGATTGTTAGACAAATAAAATAAGACGTGCAAATTTACGGTTTCTAAATTGATTGTACAATTAAAATCCAAGCAACTCTACTATTTCAGCATATTCGTCAACAAAACTCAAACCTGCCTTTTCTTCTTTTTTACAAGTAATTTGAATGCCAAATGGATTTAAACTTTCTATAATTTGCAAAATAGTTGATTTGGTAAAATCAGTTTCGAGAAATACTTTGTTGCTTGAAATAAAATTTCTTAATGCAGCATTTTCAATATTTAATTCATTTATTTTTATTACAAAATAATCCGATGGCGAATGACCAATGTCTAATGACAAATCATCAACTACCAAAAATTTTTCAAAACTAAATTCATTTTTTTGTGGATGCGAAAACGGAATCTGAATTTCATTCAACTGCATTTCTTCAGCGATGAATTGTATTTCTTCTTTTGTCTGATGCAAGCCGAATTCACCAACAATTACTGGTTCATGCAGCCAATTGGCAATTTCTTTTGCTTTTGCAATACTGATATTATTTTCATTCAACACATCGAAACAAAAACCTAAATAGTTTGCTCCAATTGCACTAAAATAACGTGCATCGGTAAGATTGGTGATAGAAGATATTTTAAGCTGCATTATTTAATTTGAAAATGAGTTAATTTGAAAATGCAATTCTGTAATTATACAATTTATTAATTCTATAATTTACTTAGCTCGATACTTTATAAAATAATGCGCTTCGATAGAAAAAATTAATAATAAAAATGCGCCAATTTGGTGACAAACGCCAAGCATAATTGGAATGTGTCCTTTGCTAAATAGTAATGTTAAAACACCTAATAAAACTTGCATGCAAACCATAATTAGCAAAAACCAACGCGTGCGATGAAATTGAAATTGTGCAGCAACATTTTTAGTTTTTAAAAACAAGATGATAACGTAGAAAAATATAAAGTATGCTACATTTCTATGCAAAAATTGGAACAATAATTTGGTCGAAAATTCATACAAGTCTGAATTGGAAAAATCAATTTCTGTTGGATAATAATGTCCGTTCATCAACGGAAAAGTAGTACAAATTAAAGCAGCTTTTGAACCTGCAACCAAAGCTCCTAATCCAATTTGAATAAAAACTAACACAATTAAAAACGAGAAAAATTTTCTGTTAGTTTGATCAAAAGGTTTTACTTCTTTTGGATATAAATACTCTAAACCAACACGCAAAACATATCCAACAATTAGTGTTGCAACCAAAATATGCGACATCAAATTTACTGGATTTACCAAAACTGTATTTTCTTTCAAACCACTTTTCACCATAATCCAGCCAACGGTTCCAGCAACTGCACCAAGCGCAACAGCAACCAAAATTTTTACAATATCATCTTTGTTTACTATCTTTTTATAAATAAAATAAATCAACGGAATCAACGCAGCAAAACCAATTAATCGAGCCCACAAACGATGAAACCATTCCCAAAAAAATATCCACTTAAACTGCGTTAAAGTCATCATTGTATTGACCAATTTAAATTGTCCAAATTGCTGATATTTTATAAAAGCTAAGTTCCAATCTTGCCCATTCATAGGTGGCAAAAAACCTAAAATGGCTTTCCATTCAGTAATCGATAAACCGCTGCCAGTTAAGCGTGTAACACCACCTAAAATAATTTGTCCAAGCAGCATGCCAACGCCAATCATGTACCAAATACCAAGAATTTTTTTTCGTTTAAGTTCGTCCATTTTATTTGTTTATCGTCGATGCAATTTTAGCAATCGTTTCTTCAAAATCTATAAAATTAAAATTGAGTTGTTGTTTTATTTTTTCGTTTGAATAACTAAATTTTTCCAACGATACTTTTAGGTTTTCTTTCGTTAAACCACGTTTTTTTTTCGTAAACTTTGATAGCACCCAATCTATAGTTACAAACAATTTTCCAGTGGTTTTGTTGAGTGCTCTTTTAGGTGGTTCAACGTGCGTTGCTTTGGCAATTTTTTCAAAATAATCTTTGAAAGAAATATTGTTGTTAATCAAAATAAACCGTTCTGTTGAAACATCACTATTCATCAATAAAATAGATGCTTTTGCCACATCTTCCACATCAATAAAACCATTTGTACCTGTTGTATAAAACGGCATTTTTTTAGTAGCAATTCGTTTAAATAATTGTATTAAACTTTTGTGCTCATCATTGCCAACGCCAATAATAATTCCTGGATTTACAATCACAGCATCTAAACCTTCAGCAATACCGCGATAGATTTCGCGTTCAGCTAGCATTTTTGTTATACCGTAATGAGTTGTCCATTCGTTTTTTTCCCATTTTGTATTTTCATCAATCACTTCATTAGGTTTGCCACCAATTGCAGCAATAGAACTGATGTGCAAAATCTTTTTTACGTTTTTTGTTAACGCAACATTTACCACATTTGCTGTGCCTTCAATATTGGTTTTATACATCGCATTATAGTACGATTCATCATATCCAATCACCGCAGCCGAATGATAAATTTTTTCGATACCTTCAAAAGCAATTTCTAAAGAAGGAACATCTAAAATATCTGCTTCAACTACATCGAGTTGGTGAATGATAGAATTGAGATGTGAGATTTGAGAAGATTTACGAACTATAATTCTTACAGATTCGCCATTTGCCACGAGTTGTTTCACCAATTCGCCACCTAAAAAACCAGAAGCACCTGTTACCAAAACCATGTTGCAAAGGTAAAAGTTATAAGTTGTAAGTTATACGGTTTTATGTTGTAAAGATGTTATAGATTACGGCAAATAAACTGCGCCACCAACAACATCTTTTTTTGCGCCAGTTACAGAAGCTAAACAATTTGGAATTTCTAAAATGCGCAACAAGCCGATAAACGCCATCGCTAATGCTTCTTTGTTTTGAACAGTTAAAATATCAGGAATAACTACTTGTGCGTTAGAATGATGCTGAATTCTTTCAACTAAAAATGAATTGAATGCACCACCACCAGTTATTAGCATTTCAGATTCCAGATTTATGATTTGAGATTTGATTGCTTTTTCAACTTGCATTGCAATATGTTCAACAGCAGTTGCCAGTTTATCTTCAACAGAAATTTCATATTTTTCAAACAAAGGAATCCAATCTGTAAAAATATGTTCGCTGCCTAATGATTTTGGTGCAGCTTGTTTACAAAAATCAATGTTATTTAATTCTTGTAAAAGCTGCTCATTTATTCTTCCGCTTCGTGCTAAATCACCATTCTTATCGTATTCCAATCCATTTTGTTTAGCAAAATAATTCAACAACGTATTCGCTGCACAAATATCATACGCAATAACACCTTCACTTTTATGAATTGCAATGTTTGCAATACCACCAATGTTTAAAAACACCTTGTAATCAGCAAATAAATATTTTTCAGCAACAGGAACTATTGGCGCGCCTTGACCGCAGTTGGCAACATCAGACGTACGCAGGTCGCAAACTACTTTAGTGTTTGTTTGTGCTGCAATTTGCGCACCACAGCCAATTTGTGTAGTAAAACCAAGATTCGGCTGATGAAAAATAGTTTGTCCATGCGAACAGATAAAATCTAATTCGTCTATATTATTCTTTTGAATGAAATCATGAGTCAGTTTACCAAAGTATTTTCCAACTTCTCTGTGAAGCTTTGCAAATTCAAACGCTGTTAAGTTGTATGCATTGCGCAATCGTTCTCTGAATTCATTATTATACTCAATACAATCTGCATATATAATTTCATACTCAAAATTCAAATCATGTTTAGTAAACTGAACATAACAAATATCCAAACCATCTAAGGAACTACCACTCATTAATCCAATTGCATGAAAAATATTCTTGTGTAACATAAATTGCAAAAAAATCGAACTACAAAGTGTAAATTTACAACAATTCTATTTAAGAATATTATTGGAAATCATCGGTTACATATTAGCGCTTTTTATCGGCATATCACTTGGATTAATTGGCAGTGGTGGCACTATCTTAGCTGTGCCTATTTTGGTGTATTTATTTAAAATAACCAATATGCAAGAAGCAACACATTATTCTATGTTCATCGTTGGAACAACAGCATTTATTGGTGCTTTCAAAAAATATCAGGAAAAATTAGTTGATTTTAAAACGGCTTTTTATTTTTTAATTCCATCTTTAATTAGTTTGTTTTTTACACGAAAAATAATTTTACCAATTATACCAAACGAGCTTTTTGCAGTTGGCAGTCTTCACTTTACCAAAGATATTTTTTTAATAGTATTGTTTGCAGTCATAATGTTGTTTGCATCGTTTTCAATGTTTAAAAGTGCGCAACAAGAAGATGTAGATTGCTTTGCAAAAATTCCAATGGCAAATGAAAATCATTTAAAAACATCTGTAGCAGCAGTATTTGTTGGCTTTCTCACTGGTTTGTTAGGTGCTGGTGGTGGATTTTTAATTGTACCAGTTTTAATTTTATTAAAAAATCATTGCATGCGCCGCGCAACTGGCACTTCATTAATTATCATCACAGCAAATTCTTTATTCGGATTTTTAGGCGATTTGCACACACAAATAGATTGGCAATTGGTACTTATTTTTTCAGCCATTGCCATTGTTGGAATGCTAATTGGATTAAAACTTTCTGAAAAAATAGAAGGCGCTAAATTGAAAAAAACATTTGGTGTAATGGTTTTGCTAATGGGAATTTACATCATCATTAAAGAATTGTTTTTATGAGCGAATTAAAATGCAGCACAGCTGAAACACCAAAACAATTAGACACTAAATTTTGGGATCAGCTTTGGAAAACAAAAGATACTGGTTGGGATTTGAAGCAGGTTTCACCGCCATTAAAAGTTTATTTTGATGCATTTACCTGCAAAAACAAATCTATTTTAATTCCTGGTTGTGGTAATGCTTACGAAGCAGAATATTTACTAAAGAATGGATTCAATAATATCACTGTCATCGATATTTCGCCAACGCTTTGCAATCAAATTATAAAGAAATATAAAAAATTTGCAGGTAAGCAACTGACTGTTATCTGCGGTGACTTTTTTAAACATACTGGACAGTACGACTTCATAATAGAACAAACATTTTTCTGCGCATTAGAAAAAACGCGTCGTCAAGAATATGTAGAAAAAATGAAAACGCTTTTAAAACCTACCGGAATTTTGGCTGGTTTATTATTCAATAAAGAATTTGAAAAATCACCACCTTTTGGTGGCAGCTCTAAAGAATACAAGAAACTATTTTCTTCTCATTTTGAAATTTTACAAATGAAAACAGCCAAAAACTCTATTGCTCCACGAGCTGGTTCAGAGTTATTTTTTGAGATGAAACCGCTATAAATGTTATTTAACCTAACCATGTCATAAAAGACAACCATTGTCTGTACAAGAATCTGCTTTTCGTTGTATTTTTGTTGTCATGAAAATTTTACTTTATTACCTTTCCAGATATAAATGGTTTGTTGCACTTACATTCGTTTTAGCTATTGTCAATCAGTGTTTTTCATTACTAGATCCGTATATTTTAGGAAAAATTATTGATGGTTACGCAACAAAACCTAAAGACCATACTGCACATTCTTATTTAACAGGCACACTATTTTTGGTTGGTTGCGCTATTGGTGTTGCTATGGTGAGCCGTATTGCCAAGGCTTTTCAAGATTATTTTATGAATGTAGTGATTCAACGTTTTGGTGCTGCTATTTATACAGATGGTTTAAAACATTCGCTGCAATTGCCTTTCCAGGAATTTGAAGACCAACGCAGTGGCGAAACCTTAAACATCTTGCAAAAAGTGCGCTTAGATTCTGAAAAATTTATGCAGAATTTTATCAATGTATTTTTCTTCGCTATTGTTGGAATTGTTTTCGTGATGATTTATGCTATCACCACCTATCCAATTAAAATTGCTTTTTCTATCATCGGTTTTTATTTTATTGCTTCGTTTATTTTAGGATTTGTCATTAATATCTTATCTAAAAAAATAAAACTGGTGCAGGCAAAAATTACCGGACAAACCAATGTGCTTGCCGGTGCCACTACTGAAAGTTTGCGCAATATTGAATTAATTAAAAGTTTAGGTTTAACCGATCAGGAAATTGTGCGACTAAACGATGCCACTCAAAAAATATTGGTTTTAGAACTCACCAAAGTAAAACAAATCAGAAGTATTGCGTTTGCACAAGGCACGCTGGTGAATTTCCTTAGACAATCGATTTTGTTTTCATTGTTGTATTTAATTTTTCAGGATTATATACAAGTTGGACAATTGATGACCTTGCAGTTTTATTCGTTTTTTGTGTTTAATCCATTGCAGGAAATGGGAAATGTGATTATGAGTTATCGTGAAGCACAAGCGTCTTTAACTAATTTTGAAAAGCTGATGCACACGCCAATTGAGCAGAAGCCAACCGTTGCTATTCATTTAGATACCATACAAAATTTGTCGTTTCAACAGGTAGATTTTCAGCACCGCACTGCCAAAACAAAAGCGGTAGAAAATATTTCGTTTGATATCAAAAAAGGCGATACCATTGCGTTTGTTGGTCCGTCTGGCTCTGGCAAAACCACGTTGGTGAAATTGCTGGTTGGTTTATACAAACCATTAGATGGAAAAATTTTGTACAACCACATCGATTCTGAAAATATTGATATTGATGAACTGCGCCGACAAATTGGTTTTGTGACGCAGGACACGCAGTTGTTTGCCGGCACGATTCGCGAGAATTTATTGTTCGTAAATCCGGAAGCGACGGATGAGCAAATTATAGACGTAATGAACAAAGCAGCTTGCCAGAATTTATTATCTCGCAGCGAGAACGGTATTTATTCTGTGATTGGCGAAGGTGGTATGAAAATTTCCGGCGGTGAGAAACAACGCTTATCGATTGCACGCGCGTTATTGAGAAACCCAACTTTAATAGTTTTTGACGAAGCGACTTCTGCTTTAGATTCCATTACGGAAAACGAAATTACGGAAACCATTAAACAAGTAATTTCTAAAAAAGAACATATTACGGTGATGATCGCGCATCGCTTATCTACTATTATGCATGCCGACAAAATTTTTGTGTTGGAAAAAGGAAAAATTATCGAAACCGGCAGCCACCAGCAGTTATTAGAAGAAAAAGGTTTGTATTACGCGATGTGGCGACAACAAATTGGTGAACGAAAAGAGTAATTATTTAGACACACCGTGTGATCCTGAGCTTGTCGAAGGACTGCCTACCGAAAGGGCTTCGATAAACTCAGCCTGACAGGGCAGTGCGATTCATATAAATAGTAACAAACAAACCTATGTCATCCTGAGCTTGTCGAAGGACTACCGACCGAATACTTCGATGCTTCGATAAACTCAGCATGACAGCGACGCAGTTTAGCACTACCTATGTCATCCTGAGCTTGTCGAAGGACTATTCTTCCACCTCACTCGCGCCATCCTCGTGCTTGCCGCTTGGTGTGTTGTAAATAATATAATCATTATAGCGCGCTTCGCTTTTCGTGCGCCACACACTTTTCGCCGAGCGGCAATATTTTTTCAGCAGTTCAAACAGCGCGTTGCCCATCAGCACGCGGTCTTCCTGCGCAATGCTGCGGTCGCCGATCTTGTCGTTGTGTTCAATCAGCAGCAGCTTAAATTCTTCGCAAAGCGTGGTCAGTGCGTTCAGTTCGGCAATAGTAAGTCCTTGCGCGGACAAGTCCGTAAGGTACAACGTAGCGCGGCTCACCACGCGCAGTGCGCCTATATGCAGGTTCGCATCGTCGCGGTCTCTTAATTTGGCAGTGCCGAAACTTTTGTAGCGTGCCGAGCCGAAGCCAAACTTATTCTGCACGCGTAACATCACAGATGCCACTGCCTCGCGAATGATTTCTGCCTTGGCGTTCTTGCGCTCGGTCACATCCATTTGCTCGCCTTCCAGTTCAATATCCGTTGGAAATGCTTCAAAATCATCCGTTTGTGTCTCTAATGCATCCAGCTCCACCGATGTGATACCAAACACGGCGAGCTCCGCTAGGTCGCGGCGCATAAAAGCAATTTTAGCTTTTGACGTGGTGATCAGCGTGGCATCGTCAATAAAATAGACTCTTTTAACTTCTTTTTTCGGTCTCATAATTCGTATGTCTTTAATACATAGATATAATAATAGCAATTAAGAATCATATTTTCAAATAATGGAAACACTTTTTTTCAATCAGGTTGTTTTTTTTATAACCAAGAAGAAGATAAACAGATTGAAGTAGAAAATAAATTGAATAAATAATAAAACAATTTAAATAAAGAAAATTCTAACTTTAATAAAGAAGATAATAACATAAATAAAGAAAAGTTTAGTTTTAATAAGTAAGATAATAATTCAGATAAAGATTATAATAAACAAAATAAAGAAGATAATAAATTGAATAAATTAATAAATAACTTTAATAAAGTAGAGAGTAACTTTCAAAAATTATCTTCTTTTTTCTGTCATTTAGTCATTTCTCCATCAACTTTTCTAAAGTTTAAAAGGTTGGAAAAGTTATCAGAACAAAACCCAACACTTTCTAATTAAAATTCATCAAAATCTCAAAAGAATTGAATAGCTTTAATATATAGAATAATGATTATTTTATAAAAATAAACCGCTGCTAATTGAAACGGATGGGTTGTTCGGTTGAAAGATGAAATATATGACAAGAATTAAACACATTTTAATTTGCCTTTTGCCACTGCTATTGATTAATTGTAATAACAATAGGATTAAAAAAATCTATTCTTTTCATTCTTTTCATCTTAAATATCACAATAAAATTTATTCTTTAAACCAACAGGATTATTATCTTGATTCTATCGAAAGGCAAAGTTGGTATATTGATTATTCGAATTATTGTAATGATGTAAAAAATAACCCTATTAAAAATAGAGATAGTATTTTCTTTAACTACATATCCTATGAGGACGTGATAAAATATAATGCATCAAGAACCAATCAAGATGTAAAAATACTTGAAGATTATATTGCTGCAAATGGCTTAAGTAATGAAAAAGATTTTGTAGACATTATAAAAGAAACGCAATTTAATTTTATTTCTAGAATAGACGAGTGCTACGATATTGTTTACATTGATAATTTATCCAAATTGAATCAGTATAATTTATTTATAGACACGACTTACTATAGAAATAAAAGACAAAATCAACATCTAAATTATATCCGAAATAATTTTAATGAAAATCATAGTTTTTTTATTATTTCAGATAAGGATATAAAATCATATTTATACATTTTTGATTTTGAAAAAATAAAAACAAATAACAATTTTAAAATAAAAAAGTCTTTTGTAAATATTGAAGTATATAATTTTGATTACATAAGATTATAATTACTTACGCCATTGTTCGTGAGACACGAATCATAGCGTGCACATAAAAAAAAGCGTTCATTTCTGAACGCTTTTTTATTTATACTGTAATTATTTTTTATAAACCATTGATGGAAATACCAAATACTACTGGATTGAATTGTGGTCCTTTGTTTTTTACAAAGATGTTGCCTAATGAATAGTAGCCAAATAAACTCACTGGTCCGTAGCCACCGCGCAGTGTTACACCGTATCGGAATTTACTGAGGTTGCCTACTTTAAAATCGCGCATTTTGATATTTTCGCCGTCGTTGGCTTCCCAATCTTCGCCTTTATATTTCCATTTGCTGCCAATTAAGAAACCAATTTTAAAACCAACCGCTAATTTCCAGCTCATGCCAGTTTTTGAACTTTGTTTGGATATATAACGCACTTCAATAGGAATATCTAAATACGTTAAACCTAAACTTGATGTTTTAGACGCAATAGAATCACCGAACGGAACAAAGCGCGTGATGGAATCTTTATGCCAATCTAAACG
Source organism: uncultured Saprospirales bacterium (assembly GCA_938008535.1). Lineage (GTDB taxonomy): Bacteria > Bacteroidota > Bacteroidia > Chitinophagales > JADIYW01 > JADJSS01. The sequence goes on from CALLKF010000155.1 coordinate 62,397, forward strand.
GTATTTTTTAAAATAGTAGTTTTCGTTTGCAAAGCCAATACCTGGTGCAATAGAAAAGTTTTTCTTTTTGCCTAATCCAAAACCATACATAAAATAGATGTTGATACCACGATTGAAACCTTGCAGTTTAAAATCTTTCGGTACAAATGCATTGTCTTTTTTAATAATCGCATTCATCATACACAAATCAATCACCAAACGGTCTTTTGATTTTCCGATACGGTCTTTTACTTTTTTAGAAATATTGGGTTTGGTGAAAGTGGTATCTTGCGCCTGAATAGCTGCAACAGAAATAAATAGTATAACTATACTTAAAAGAAATTTACGCATATCGTTTGATTATCATCTAAAAATGAAATGCAAAAATACGATTTTTATTGTTTATAAATGTGAATTAACCTTTATTAATACTATAATGTGATTGATTTAGAAGGTTGTTTCGATATTTTATTAGAACAAAATAGGCAAATCGTAGTAACGGTTGAAGATATTAGTGGCAAAACTAAACATCACAGCATTTGATTTAAATGTGCCAACACCTGAAATATTGGTATTATAACTTCTAAACTGCATTTTGGCTTCTAACACCATATTCAATTTGGGATTAACGATGAAACCGAGTTTAATTTCGTTATCTAACACATTATAACCAAGTCCGTTTTTGATTTTCACATCAGAAGTGGTCGTTGCTAAAGACGCAATATCAAATACATTGTTTCCATAATTGGTAGTTGCACTGGAATCTGCACCAGCCATGGTGTACGACATTTTGTACGATGCATACCAACGTTTGTATTGATAATTCAGCATCACCAATACTTCGTGGAAATTGGCGCCCATTGGATGCCCGATAGATTGGTTGTAGTGATAATAACCAGTCGCGCTGTCTTCACCTTGATACGAATAAGGACGAACTGCATTGTATTCTGCCTGGAAATTCAAGTTTTTAACACCACCAACATCAAAATATTTTACACCAGCTTGCCAACCCATTCTTCGGTCAGCCGTGCCTTTTTTGCCATATTTATTGAACATAAATTGTCCGTAAATCACTACATATTTCGGACAAGTAATTTTTGCGTTGATGCCATACACTTGTGTAGTGTTTGGTCTTATTTTTTTCTGAAAAGCACGCACACCAATAATTGGATTGATGAAATTATAATCGAAAAAGTTGTTGCCTTTTTCGGTAGTTCTGCGCCAGGTGATGCCTTCAAAAATACCTAATTGTAAAAATTTTGCAGCATCAATACTTAAATAATTAAACGTTGCCAGCTTGCGCGAAAAACCTTGACCAAAATCGTTGAAGTTGCCAATATTGTTAATCATTTCAGCATAAATAGTTGTGTACTTGATGCGCCAAGCGTTTAATGTTAGCTGCAAATATGGATAGGTGTATGCATTATCAGATAATAATAAAGAGCGATAACCATCGCCAATAAAATGCTTGCCGTTTCCAACCTGCAAATTAAATTGTTTCACTGGTGAATAGGAAACATAAGCGTTGATGCTTGAGAAATCGAGACCAGCTTTGGTGCCACGCACGTTTGCTTCGCCAGGCACGGCGCCGCCATTTTGTATTTTGTAAATATTTACATACAACGGAAACTTGGCAACGGTATTGAAAAACGATGTATAGATAGAAACTTTTTTACCAAAATTGGCTTTCAGTTCCAATCCTTTCATATTGTAGGAAATGAATTTTTTAGAACCAAAATCATATCCAAAACCAACATTAAATACCGGATTGATGGCTACATAAAACTTGCGGTCTTTGTATGCTTCATCATAAATTAAATCATTATAGTATACAGAATCGCGCGCTAGTTTTTTTCCGTAATGTTTGGTGTATCCATGTTCATCGAATGCCAACAAATCTTCGAAACCTATAACGTTTACGGCTTTACTGAGCCAACCAGTATGTGGCTCTCGCTCGAAATGTTGCACGGTATCTGGATAAACGAATCGATAAACATCTGCTGCGTTATAAGGTTTCATAGCACTATGGAACGATGCCTTATCGTATGCATTTAAATTTTTCTCGTAGCTAAGTATCATATTTCTATTGAGATATAAATTTTCTTGCTGCGCAGAAGCAGTCAACGAAATCATCACAAAAGACAGGACAACAAATAAGTTTTTAAAATGCATTTTCTTCACCTCGTAGCATATTGATAATAGTCATAATAATAATTTTCAAATCGAGCGCAAAACTCCAGTTTTCTATGTACCATACATCAGCACGCACGCGTCCTTCCATATCGGTTACTTCTCTTGTTTCGCCACGATAACCATTTACTTGAGCCCAGCCAGTGATGCCTGGTTTCACGAAATGGCGAACCATAAATTTATCAATAATTTTTGAATATTCTTGAGTATGTTTCAACATGTGTGGTCTTGGACCAATTACCGACATTTGTCCGAAGAAGACATTAATGAATTGTGGCAGCTCATCTAAATTGGTTTTGCGCAAAAATTTTCCGATTGGTGTAATGCGCTGATCGGAGCGCGTTGCTTGCTTGTAATGTGCATCGCTATTGATGTACATAGTTCGGAATTTAATTACACGGAATGCCAAATTTTTGATACCTGAGCGTTCTTGTATAAAAAAAACGGGTCCTTTTGAGCTTATTTTGATGATCATTGCCATCAATGGCACAAACCACGACAAAATAAATACGATTACAAAAATAGAAAAACCAATGTCAAACAAGCGTTTAATAATTCGGTTTACTATGTTTTCTAATGGTTCGTTCCGTAAGGTCATTACTGGAATTTGGCCGTAATATTCAATTTCTACTTTATTTAAATGATGCGTTAAAAAACGCGACAAGTCGGGAACAATTTTTACACGAATTAAATTTTCATCGCCAAATTCAATTAAACTTCTGGTTTTTTCTTCTTCTTGATAAGGCAATGCACAAAAGAACTCATCTATTTTATTGTCTAATGCAAATTTTTTGGCATCATCTATATTTCCTAAAATATGTTTTCGAGTTTCAGCATTGTATTTTTGCGGTTCATCATCAAAAAAACCTAAAAACTGGTATCCATATTCAATTTTATGTTCCAGCATTTTTTTAAATTCCTGTGCCGTGTCGCCAGCACCAATAATCATAACTTTTCTGTTGTTAAAACCGCGAGCTCTATAAATACGTACTGTTTTAATAAATCCAAATCGCCAAATCATCGTGAAAACAAACGAAGCGATATACATCACCATCAATACTTCTCTAGAAAGTTTAAAGGTTTGGTTAAAATCTTTGAACACAACGATATATGAAAACGCAAGCACAATTTGTAAAAAAAACAACCGTAATAAGGCACCCAATAGCGTAAAAAATCGAGTGTTTCTATACATGTCAAACGTACCAGAAAGTTGTGCCGAAAAAAGGTAAATGATGTTTAAATAAATCCAAAGCTGTAAATATTTGGTATCAAAAATTTGTAAATAATTACGAAAACTAAAATAATGACCTAAAATATAAGCAACATTAAGTATGAGCAAATCACCTAATGCGTGTATGGAAACATAAAAATTGGTAATTTTCTTTCTCATTGTTTTTTTATATTACTATTCACATGCCATAAACATACACACTCTTTACTCAAGAAGTAGAGTTTTAAAGATGTTAAGTTGCAGTGTAATAAAAAATACCGATTTTCAGTTAAGCTCTCTTACTTTATAAAATTCAGTTTGCTAATTTACTTTAGAAATAGCAAAAAAGGAAACACTATTTTAGTTAATTGGTAAAAGATATTATTTAACTATTTTATTAATGAATTGAAAATCAGCAAAATATAAACTCTGTGTGTTTTTTTGAAAATTTTTTTTCTAACTTTTATGGAATTTGATGTGTTTCTGTATCTTAATAGTATAAATTTGTTCACAGTAATCAAAAAATTTTATGAGTAAGGAAGTTAAAGAAGACAAAAAGAATGATGAAAAAGCAAAAGCGCTTTTGCTTACATTAGAAAAATTAGACAAACAATACGGCAAAGGAACCGTAATGAAATTAGGCGATAATAGTATCGTAGAATCGGAAGTAATTTCTTCTGGTTCATTAGGACTAGATTTAGCATTAGGAATTGGAGGTTTTCCACGCGGTAGAATAATAGAAATCTACGGACCAGAGTCTTCAGGTAAAACCACATTGGCTATTCATGCAATAGCGCAAACACAAAAAGCTGGTGGCATTTGCGCCATCATCGATGCAGAACACGCATTTGATAAAAAATATGCAGAAGCATTAGGTGTTGATACCGACAATTTATACATCTGTCAGCCAGATGATGGCGAGCAAGGTTTGGATATTGCCGAGCAATTAATTCGTTCAGCAGCAGTTGATTTAGTAGTAGTCGATTCAGTGGCAGCATTAGTTCCACGCAGCGAAATTGAAGGCGAAATGGGTGACAGCAAAATGGGTTTGCATGCACGTTTGATGAGTCAGGCAATGCGTAAACTAACTGGTGCCATCAGCAAAACAGATTGTAGCTGTATTTTCATCAATCAATTGCGTGATAAAATTGGTGTGATGTTCGGTTCGCCAGAAACCACCACTGGTGGAAACGCACTAAAATTCTATGCATCTATTCGTTTAGATATTCGCAAAGCAGGTCAAATTAAAGACAAAGAAAATAACGTTATCGGAAATCAAACAAAAGTAAAAGTGGTGAAAAACAAATTGGCGCCACCTTTTAAAGTTGCTGAGTTTGATATTTTCTTTGGAAAAGGAATTTCTAAAGAAGGCGAAGTCGTTGACATGGGTGCTGAATTAGGCGTATTGCAAAAAAGTGGTGCATGGTATAGCTACGAAGGACAAAAAGTGGGTCAAGGACGCGATGCTGTGAAACAATTATTGTTAGATAATCCAGCGATGATGGATGAAATTGAAGCAAAAATTAAAGAGAAATTAAAACCAGCATAATCGTTCTATTTTATATCTTTTTTGAAACTCGTGAAAAATAAATTTCACGAGTTTTTTTGTTGAAAAATCCTTCTTACATTTAGATAAATTATGTCGGTAGAAAAACGCAAGATAGAAATTTGTATCATTTCTGATATTCACTTAGGCACGCGTGCTTGCCATGCTGCAGAGTTGAATAAATATTTGCGCAGCATCGAACCAACTATTCTTATTATTAATGGCGATTGGCTCGATATCTGGAATTTCAACGCAGGTTATTTTCCGCAAGAACATATCGAAAATGTTTTTTTAGTGTTGGATATGGCACGACAAGGAATTCCAGTGTATTATGTTACTGGAAACCACGACGATCACATGCGTAATTTTAGTGGTTATCGTTTTGATACGCTACAATTGCGCGATGAAATAGTATTAGAAATTGATGGCAAAAAACTCTGGATTTTTCATGGTGATAAATACGATTTGTCGGTTGGTGGCTCGGCGCGTTGGCTCGCAAAATTAGGTGGTAGATATTATGACCACATTTTTACGCTAAACAGATATATAAATAATATTCGGTTAAAATACGGAAAAGATAAAATCTTGATTTCAAAATACATTAAAGACAAAGTGAAGTCGATTGTAAAAAGTAAAATACAAGATTTTGAAGATGTTGCCATAGAAATTGGCATCGAAAATGGATACGATTATATTGTTTGCGGACACATTCATAAACCGCAAATTCGCGAAGTAAAAACAGATTTAGGTAAAGCCATTTATCTAAACAGTGGTGATTGGGTCGAAAATTTAACTGCGTTGGAATATGCCAACGGAAATTGGGAAATCTTTTATTACCAACATGATCTACAATATAAAAATATTGACAGAAGTTAAGTTCATTGGAAATTCATTAATACTTACCTCTTTTACCTTATTACTTACACCACTTATCCACATTTCAACAGTGTTCATATTTTGTTAAATTGCATTAATTTTATTGACAATATGTTCTTTTTAATATAAATTGGATAAGTAAAACCAACAACCATGAAAAAACAATTGCCTATGACATCAAGTGTACAATCACTCAAGTATTTTTTGATATTATTGTTGATTCTTATTTTAGGAATCATGTGTAAATAATAATTCGAGAAAAAATTACTTTTTATGGAAGAACAAAAATTCTTCTATAGTTATTTTTGGACGCGACTGAACTTTTTTGATTCTTTTCACATTCTTATTTTATCACTTCAAAATGTATCTTTGCGTACATAAATTCTACTTATGAACTTCGATTTCAGTATTTTTCTACACACATCTACTTGGATTAGCTTATTGACTCTTACTTTTTTAGAAATTATTTTAGGCGTCGATAATATTATTTTTATTTCCATCGTAACTCAAAAACTAAAACCCGAAGAACGCAAACGTGGACAAAATTTAGGATTGCTTTTAGCTCTTGTATTGCGCATTATATTGCTTTTCTTTTTAGGTTGGATTTTAGGTTTAAATAAAAATCTTTTACCTGAAAACAGCTTTGGTTTTGAGTTAACAGGAAAAGGAATTATTCTTATTTTAGGTGGAATATTCTTAATCTATAAATCAACCACAGAAATACATCATAAAATAACTGGTGACGATGATGAGTTTAATGTTGAAAAGAAAGAAACCAAAAGTGCTTTCACAGCAGTTTTATTTCAAATTGCCTTACTTAATTTAGTCTTTTCATTTGATTCTATTTTAACTGCAATTGGTATCGTAAAAGAAATTTTAGTTATGATTGTTGCAGTCGTGCTTTCTATGTTGGTGATGATGAAATTTACCGATCCAGTTAGTAAAGTAGTTAACAAATATCCAAGTTTACAAATATTAGCACTCTCATTTTTAATTATGATAGGTGTTACATTAATCATGGAAGGCTCTGGTAGAGAAGTAGAAAAATCTTTTATCTATATTTCAGTTGCTTTCTCTTTTCTAGTAGAATTACTAAACATTCGATACCGTAAAAAAAATAAGGTTCAATAACATTTTTATCTGGTAAAAATATTTACTTTTAAATCGATTATTAAACAATACTGATGAAGAAAATCATTCCGCTTATTACTTGTTACTTTTTACTTACTACTTACAATTTACAGGCACAAATGTATCAGCAAAAAATGGCAACATTTTTAAATTTGCTCGATAACTATTATGTGGAAGATCCAAAAATAGACTCATTAGTTGAAATTGGAATTACCGAAATTTTAAAAAAACTCGATCCGCATTCTGTGTATATGAATGCTGAAGAAATTAAAAAAGCAAACGAACCATTAGAAGGAAATTTTGAAGGTGTTGGTATTCAATTTCAAATTTATCAAGATACCATTCAGGTTGTGCATGTTATTGCTGGTGGACCTTCACAAAAAGTTGGTGTACAAGATGGCGACAAACTAATCTTTGTTGATACATCAAAAGTAGCTGGCGTTGGCATCACCAATGAAGGTGTGTTTAAGTATTTACGCGGCAAAAAAGGCACAAAAGTTAGCATAAAAATAAAACGATACGGCGAATCAGAATTATTGGCTTTTGAAATTATTAGAGATAAAATTCCAATTTATGCAATTGCTGCACAATACATGGCAACACCAGAAATTGGCTATGTAAAACTCGAACGCTTTTCAGCAACTGCAACCGAAGAAACACAAGCAGCCATCGATTCATTAAGAAAATTAGGTGCTAAAAAAATAATTTTAGATTTAACATCAAATGGTGGTGGCTATCTAAATCAAGCACATTCACTATCTGATTTATTTTTATCAGAAGGAAAATTAGTCGTGTATTCATCAGGTCGTTCTCAATCAAGAATAGATTTAAATGCAACTTCTGAAGGCGATTTTGAAAAAGGTGATTTAGTCATTATGGTCGATCAAAACACAGCATCAGCTTCCGAAATTGTTTCAGGTGCTGTGCAAGATTGGGATCGTGGTTTAATTGTTGGTCGCAGAACATATGGAAAAGGTTTAGTGCAAAAAGGATATTCTTTACCAGATATGTCAGTGGTGCGATTAACTATGGCTCATTATTATACACCAAGTGGCAGAAATATTCAAAAATCATATGCGAAAGGTATTGACAAATACCATGAAGACATAGAAGATAGATATGAAAGTGGTGAGTTATTTGACTCTACAAAAATTAAAATAATTGATTCTACAAAATACTTCACCAACAACAAACGCATTGTTTACGGTGGTGGTGGCGTTACGCCTGATATTTTTGTTGGATTAGATACCAGCTGGAGTTCTAAATTTTATGGCAAGTTGGTGCGCACTGGTTCATTCAATCAATTTGTATTGGTGTATGTAAATTCTAACAGAGCAGAATTACAAAAAAAATATCCAACAGCCATTAGTTTTGTAACTAATTTTAATGTTGATTCAACTTTACTAAATCAGTTTTATGCATTTGGAAAAACAAAAAAAGCGGAACCAGATTCTGCTGAAAATTATTCCAAAAGTATTCCAACAATTCAAAATCAATTGAAAGGTTTAATTGCACAAGATTTATTTAATAGCAGTGCTTATTATCAAGTAACCAACGTACAAAATCCAATTTATATACGTGCATTAAATGCATTTACAGATGGGTCGTTTCAAAGATTTGGCATCAAACAGGAAGATGCTACGTCCATAAAAAATAAAAAAACGAAGAATCAAAAGACAAAAAGTAAGAAAAAATCAAAAGACGGAATCACACAATAATTCTTCTTTTGATTTAATAGTTGCTGAATTTATTTCTGCTGTTGCTTCATTCTTTTAATGCATCTTGAATAATAAAAAAGTAATGATGTGTTGAATGCGTTTGTGCATTGCACATATACCTATTTTCCAAAAAAGAATACTTATTTTTATACCTATGCCTATAGAACTAATTTTAATTCTACTTTTTGTATTAGGTTACATTGGTATCATTTTCGAACATAAACTAGGTTTTGATAAAGCTTCTGCAGCTCTAATTACAGCTGTTGGTTTGTGGACTTTATTGGTTTTTAATGGAAATACTGAAGAAATTACACAAGCATTTTCGCACGATATTTTACCAGAAATTGCAGGCATTTTATTGTTTTTGTTAGGCGCAATGACAATCGTAGAAATCATTGATCAATACGAAGGGTTTCATGTTATCGCATCTAAAATCACCACAACCAACAAGCGCACCTTGATTTGGATAATTGCCTGGCTTGCATTTTTTCTTTCCGCAGTTTTAGATAATCTAACAACTGCTATCGTCATGATTTCTTTATTAAAAAAATTAATAGACGATAAAGAAGAACGCATGTTATTTGCAGGCATCGTTATCATTGCAGCCAATGCTGGTGGAGCTTGGTCGCCAATGGGTGACATTACCACAACCATGCTATGGATAAAAGGACAAATTACTGCGCTTTCCATTATGAAAGAAATTTTCTTGGCAAGTGCAGTTTGTTTGCTTGTACCTTTAATTGTAGTTACTTTCAGAATAAAAGGAAATATACCAACTAAAACTGATGACGAAGATTATCAAAATCCATTATGGGTTCGTACCACTATTTTGTGCGTTGGTTTAGGTGCTTTAGTTTTTGTGCCCATTTTTAAAACTATAACTCATTTGCCACCATTCATGGGTATGCTTTTTGGAGTTGGTGTTTTATGGTTAATTGCAGATCTTATCAACAAAGGGAAAGACGACCAAAGTAAAAAAGAAATTTCTGTTTATAAAGCACTTTCTAAAATTGATATACCAAGCATTTTATTTTTCTTCGGAATTTTAGCAGCTGTTGGCGCATTAGAAAAAGCAGAAATTTTACATCATTTAGCAACTGCATTAGACAAGTCTATTGGCAATCACGACGTCATTATTTATTGTATTGGTTTATTGTCAGCAGTGATAGATAATGTGCCTTTAGTGGCAGCATCACAAGCCATGTACACGTTTCCAACCGATGATCATTTATGGCATTTTGTTGCTTATTGTGCAGGCACTGGCGGCAGCATTTTAATTATCGGTTCAGCAGCTGGTGTTGCCGTAATGGGTCTTGAAAAAATTAATTTTATCTGGTACGCCAAAAAGATTGGATGGCTTGCATTTATTGGTTACACTGCAGGCGCGCTTGTTTCTTATGCTGAAAGTGTGTTGTAAAAATTCATCAATTTTTATTTACTTTTTTGGGATGATATAAAATCTTGTATCTTGCATCTTAAATCTTTTAATCTACAATAATGATCACTATTCGTCCATTCAAAGGACTTCGTCCGCGCAAAGATATTGCAGACAAAGTTGCTGCAAAACCGTATGATGTTTTGAATTCACAAGAAGCAAAAGAAGAAGCAAAAGAGAATCCGTATTCTTTCTTAAAAATATCAAAACCTGAAATAAACTTTGAAAATGCAATAGATCAATATGCTGATGAAGTCTATCAAAAAGGAAAAGAAATTTTTGATTGTTATATGAATGATGGAATTTTGGTGCGTGATGAAAAACCATGTTTATATATCTATGCGCAAACCATGGATGGCAGAACGCAAACTGGTTTGGTGGCTGGCAGTTCGATTGATGATTATTTTAATGACAACATCAAAAAACACGAACTCACTTTAGTTGCCAAAGAAAACGATCGTATCAAACATATGAAAACTAAAATGGCGCAACCAGGTATGGTTTTTTTAACCTATAAAAGTGTAGATGAAATTGATGTTATTATTGAACATTATTGCGAACATCATGAAACAGAAAATGATTTCACGGATTCGCAAAATGTGCGCCATCAGTTATGGAAAATCGACAATGAAAATATCATTAACAAACTGACTTCATTGTTTGATGAAAAAGTTCCTGCAAGTTATATTGCTGATGGACATCATCGCTCTGCTGCGTCTGCAAAAGTTGGCAAGCAACTACGCGAAGAACATCCAAACTACACAGGAAACGAGCCATTCAATTTCTTTTTATCGTGTTTGTTTCCAAGCAATCAATTACAAATTCAAGATTACAATCGTTTGATAAAAGATACAAATGATTTGACTGAAGATGAATTGCTGGAAAAAATAAAAATACATTTTGATGTAGAAAAAATTGGTGCGCAAATTTATAAACCAACGCATTTACACGAATTCTCGATGTATACAAATGGCAATTGGTACAAACTGACTGCAAAACCAACAACATACGAAAACGTTAATGAAATAGGCGTTTTAGATGTTACAATATTATCTAATTATTTATTGGATCCGATTTTAAATATTAAAGACCAACGTACTGATAAACGCATTGATTTTGTTGGTGGTATTCGTGGCTTGGCTGAATTGCAAAAGCGTGTTGACAGCGGTGAAATGAAAATTGCATTTGCATTTTATCCAGTTTCCTTAGACCAATTAATTGCAATTGCTGACTCAGGAAATATCATGCCGCCAAAATCAACATGGTTCGAGCCAAAACTAAAATCTGGTTTGGTGATTAATTTATTGAAATAGTATACTTTTATAATTTCTAGAAACGACAATGTATTTCAACAATACAATTACTAGAAGGAAAAAAAATTACCTCAAATAGAAATTACTAATGATGATGAATTTTTTTGAAATTTATTTACTACTTGAAAGTATAAAAAACAAAACCCGATGTTAACATCGGGTTTTATTTTTTTCGTCTCTTGGTAGAGATTACTTTTTTTTCGCTGCTGCTTTTTTTGCTGGAGCTTTTTTCGCTGGAGCTGCTGCTTTTTTCGCTACTGCTTTTTTCGCTACTGCTTTTTTAGGAGCCGCTGCTTTTTTTGCTGGAGCTTTTTTCGCTACTGCTTTTTTAGGAGCTGCTGCTTTTTTAGGAGCTGCTGCTTTTTTTGCTGGAGCTGCTTTTTTTGCTGGAGCTGCTTTTTTTGCTGGAGCTGCTGCTTTTTTTGCTGCTGGCTTTGCGCTTGCTGTTTTCTTTGCCATTGCTTTTAATTTTTTTAATTTTTTAGTTTCGTTTTAAAAGCAGTCGAAACTTTTCTGCTAGAAATTTTTATTTTTTTTATGCAGATTAAAAATCTCTTTTAAACATCCTGCAACATAAAAGTAATACAATCTTTGTATGTGTACAATGTTTTAGTTATTCATAAATGTTGATAATTGTGGATAACGCTAATAAGTTCAATACACACATCTTTATCTCTATTGATCTTTTAATAGTTTTTATCAAACTGAATTTAAAGTAATTCATCGTTGTATAATAATTTAGCATTATTCAAAATAGCAGCAAATACTAGTGGTTTGGCGCATTTTAATTTTTACTTTTAAAGTATAGTATACATTTGTTTATCAAAAAAAATGCTTGTTAATTATTTTATTCTTATCTAATTCTTCTGAAATAGAAACGTTCTATTTCTTTAAATAATGTTAGAAAAAAAAATAAAACCTACCTTATTTTTAATTTCAATTTTTATTTTTTCATCATTCACGTTGTAAAAAAAAATAAAAGCAAAAACGTATCACTTGAATTTTATTTTCTATTTGTGTTTCGAGTGCATTCTATTTGCTATCTTTCGGAATAATTTATAGCAAGAAAATGAAGTCGATATTTTTCATTATAATTTCGTGTAGTGTTTTTTTTATAGCATGCAAACACGATAAAACAACTTCTGATACAACACAACAATCTGCTGTTACTAATTCATATAAAATGTTGCCACCTGAACAACAAAATGTAATTGATGTAGTAAACCATTGGAATACACTACATGATTCTACTAACATTGATAGCTTAACAGATTTCTACAACGACCAGGTGATGTTCTTTAAAAAACGCGTAGCGCGCAAAACTGTTATCGATACTAAAAAATATAAAATCAAACATGCAAAAACATATCGCCAACGCATCATTGGTCGAGTTGGAATTTATCCATCAGACACAGGTGATTATAAATGCGAGTTTCTGAAACTGGTAACTATTAATGAAAAACCAAGCGTATATCATGCATATTTAGTATTTAAAAAAATGCCAGACAGCACATGGCGCATTATTTTAGAAAGTGATAAAGAAGCAGACTTACGACCTGAAATTGTTTCGTTGTTTGAAAAGTTTACGGAAAGTGAAAGTGTGTCAAGTGGTGATTTTAATGGCGATGGCACGAAAGAAGATCTGATTGTTCAGAAACCGGAACAAGATACCAGCGGCAAGTATTTATCTACTGAAACAAAAATTACATTCACCAATTTAGATCTGCCTGAAATCATAATTCCGAATTGCGTTGGCGTAAATGTATTGAACGAAAATGATGCAGATGGTGATGGTTCAGATGATTTCTCATTAGTAGTAAAAACACCAAGCGGCGATGTTGGTGATGTAATTTTATATAGTTTTAAACGCGGCAAATGGCAGCAGCTCGCCAAATTTAAAGCACCAAGCAGTGAAGTTTTTGCTTCAAGACAAAATCTAATTGAGTTCGCAGGAAGCGGCAACATCAATATTCGCACCATCGAAAAAACTAAAGACAACAGAGATTCTTTGGTTGTGAAAACAATTTCTACATGGTAGAAAACTTACGACTTTTTACTTACGACTATTATGTACATTCCAAAACATTTTGAACAAAACGACAAAGAAAAAACGATTGCATTTATGCAAGCGTATAATTTTGCCATTGTTGTTTCTGTAAAAAATAATGTACCGATTGCTACACATCTGCCATTTGTAATAGAAGAAAGAAACGACGAAATTGTTTTGATTTCGCATTTAAGTAAAGCCAACGAACAACATAAAACATTTTTAGAGAATGATGTTCTAGTAATTTTTTCGGAACCACATGCTTATATTTCACCAACGCTTTATGAGAAAAATCAAAATGTGCCAACCTGGAATTATGTGTCGGTACATGTGTATGGAAAAGTAAAATTATTTAATACTGATGAAGAAAAATTGCAAGTACTACATAAACAAATGCAATTCTTTGAAGCAAGTTATATCGAACAATTCAAAACCTTAGAACAAAAGTATATTGATGGTTTGTTAAAAGGAATTGTTGCTTTTGAAATAGTTGTTACAGATTTACAATCGAAAGAAAAACTTTCACAAAATAAAACTAATTCCGAAAGAGAAAATATTCGTAAACATTTGGAAGAAAGCAACGATACAACACAACAAGCTATTGGTAAAATGATGTCACAGTAAAACTGACATCTATCATATAAAAATTTCCATTTTGATTTTAACTTTGCAATCTTATGTTGCCTTTTGCATTAATAGATAAATATAATGTTCCAATTCCAAGATACACCAGCTATCCGACAGTACCTTTTTGGAAAGATGACTTAACAGACAATGAAGACTGGAAACACCAGGTTCAAAAAGCCATTCAAGCCAATAAAACAGTAGAAGGTATTAGTTTATATATTCACTTGCCTTTTTGCGAACAGCTTTGCACCTATTGTGGCTGCAACAAACGCATCACTAAAAATCATTCGGTTGAAACTATTTATATAGATGCGTTACTTAAAGAATGGAATTTATATAAAACTATTTTTGGTGATGAACTAGTCATTCGTGAGTTGCATCTTGGTGGTGGCACACCAACTTTTTTCAGTCCTGAAAATTTAGTTTTTTTAATGAATGAATTATTTAAAGATGTAAAAATTCATCCTGAAAAAGAATTTAGTTTTGAAGGTCATCCAAATAACACTACTAAAGAACATCTTCAATCATTATACAATATTGGTTTTCGACGCGTAAGTTTTGGTGTGCAGGATTTGAATGTGAAAGTACAAACTGCTATTAATCGCATTCAGCCATTTAATAAAACAAAACAAGTTACCGATTGGGCTCGCGAAATTGGTTATGAATCTGTCAACTTTGATTTGATCTATGGCTTGCCTTTCCAAACAATTGATACTATAAAAGAAACTATAGAAACTGTTATTAAACTACAACCAAACCGCATTGCATTTTATAGTTATGCGCATGTGCCATGGACAAAAAAATCGCAGCGTGCGTACGATGAAAATGATTTGCCAAAAGGAAAAGATAAGTATGCTTTGTACGAATTAGGAAAACAACTTTTCACAGATGCTAATTATACAGATGTTGGTATGGATCATTTTGCTTTGGAAAATGATGGCTTATTAATCAGTAAACAGAATAGTTTATTGCATCGAAATTTTATGGGTTACACAACAACCAACACAGAAGTTTTAATTGGTCTAGGCGTTTCTGCTATTAGCGATGTGTTCTTTGGTTTTCGCCAGAATTATAAAACGGTAGAAGAATATTATCAAGCAATTAATGAAAATACTATTCCAATTCATCGTGGAATAAATGTAAGCGATGAAGATATTTTGTATCGCAAGCATATTTTAAATATTGCTTGTAAAGGAAAAACCGATTGGAAAAATGATTTCGAATTAACTTCATTCATGAAAGACCAATTGAATGATTTACAAAAAGATGGTTTGGTTGAATGGAACAATTCACAATTAGAAGTAACCAAATTAGGCTGGAGTTTCTTACGCAACATTTGTGCTGTTTTTGATAAAAAAATGAACGACAGCAAACATCAACAATCAACAGCACCACAATTCAGTCAAGCAGTTTAATAGAACACAGATTTTTATAACTCAAAAATGATTTCACTGATTTTTGTATCTTCATTTTATAAACATATTCATTCTATCAAATTAATCAGCTAAATCTGTGGTCAAGACAAGCATTTATCAAATCTATCCGCGCTCTTTTTTTGACAGCAATAGCGATGGAATCGGCGATTTGCAAGGCATTATTCAAAAGTTAGATTACATCAAAGAGCTTGGTTTTGAAACCATTTGGATTTCGCCGTTTTATAGTTCACCACAAGCTGATTTTGGTTACGATATTGCTGATTACTACAACATCTCGCCAGAATATGGAACGATGCAAGATGCAGAACAACTGATTGCAGAAATACATAAACGTGGCATGAAAGTGTTGTTTGATATGGTGATGAATCATACATCAGACAAACATCATTGGTTTTTAGAATCTAAACAAAATAAAACAAATCCAAAAGCCGACTGGTACATTTGGCGCGATGAACCCAATAATTGGAAAAGTATAGTGGGTCCAAAAGGTTGGCATTTTTACAAAGAACGCAATCAATATTATTTTGCATCGTTTTTGCCGTTTCAACCTGATTTGAATTACCGAAATCCTGAAGTAAAAAAAGCCATGTTCGATGTGTGTCGTTTTTGGTTGCAAAAAGGCGTCGATGGTTTTCGATTGGATATTTTTAACTGCATTATAAAAGATGCAGAATTTAAAAATAATCCGTTTTCGCTGATGCATATTATTCCAAGCGAAGATTTTCCAGGCGGCAATTTTCAAATCAGAAAATATTCTTTAAATCTGGATGAAAATTTTGCACTCGCAAAAGAATTACGAAAGGTAGTTGATGAATTTCAACCTCAACGGATTTTATTAGGTGAAGTGTTTGGTAAAAATGAAGTCAAGAAAAAATATCTTGGTGAAAATAATGATGGTTTGCATTTGATTTTTTTGTTCGATATTTTATTTTTCAAATTCAACGCAGATTTTTTCAGAAAGAAAATTTTAGAATACGAACAACATTATCCGTTTCCATACACACCAACCATTGTATTCAGTAATCACGATCAATTGCGAAGCATCAAACGCATTGGAAATAGTTTAGAAAAAGCAAAATTGTTGGCGTTGCTGCAATACACGATGCGTGGCGTACCAACTGTTTATTACGGCGAAGAAATTGGTTTGACGAACGGAAATATTCCGATAAAAATTGGCAAAGATCCGATTGCAAAAACATTTAGTTGGGTTCCGCAAATTATTGCAAACATGTTGCCTGTTGCTATCAACCGCGATGTTTGCAGAACACCGATGCAATGGAACAACACCCAAAAAAATGCAGGTTTTTCTTCAGCAAATATAACATGGCTTCCTATAAACAAAGACGTAGAAAACAGGAATGTATCTCAACAAAAAAGTGAAAAAAATTCGTTGTTGAATGTCTATCAAGCTTTAAATAAATTAAGGAAAGAAAACAGCGCGATAAACAGCGGAAACATCGAAATCATTAATACAGGCAATAAAAACATACTTGCTTTTCTGCGCACATTTGAAGATGAAAAACTATTAGTTTTATTGAATTTCAGCAGATCAAAAATTACCAATAATATTAGTCAGTCAATAAAAGAAGTGGTTTTTTCAATTACAAATAAAAAAACATTCGATGGTATTTTAGATGGTTATGATGGTGTGATTTTGAATATATAAGCATAATTTAAACAACACCTAATTTAAAGTAAAAGATACTTCCTTTATTTATTTCACTAATTACACCAATACTTCCATTTTGCGCTTCAATAAATTCTTTACAGATGGCCAAACCTAAACCGGTTCCTTCTTTATCATTTCCGGGAATTCTGAAATAACGGTCAAAAATTTTATTGGTATATTTACTATCAATTCCTTTACCAAAATCTTTAACGGAAAATTCTATTTTATCATCAACTGATTTTACCGTTACTATTATTTTTGAATGATGATGTGAGTATCGAATAGCATTTGAAATAAAATTATTTAAAACCCAGGCTGTTTTTTCTGTATCTGCAAGTACTGATGAAACAGTTTCAAGACAATCTATTTCTATTTCAATATTATTTTGAGTGGCTTTATTTTTATTTGCACTTACAGCAAGTTCAACTATATCTTTTGGCGATGATGATTGAATAGTGAGTTGAATATTTCCTGTTTCGGCTTGTGTAATATTGGTGAGTTCGCCGGTAATTTTCAACAGACGTTCAGTATCTTCTTTTATGCTTTGAATCATTTGTTGCTGCTCATCATTTATTGCACCAACTCTTTTATCTTCCAACAGATTCAAGCTCATTAATATCGATGAAATGGGTGTTTTTAATTCGTGAGAAACCGTACCAATAAAATTTGTTTTTAATGTATCTAATTCTTTAAATGGCGTGATGTCTTTTAATAAAATAACATGGCCAATCAATTTGCTTATTTTTTCGCCGGTTGGTGTAAAATTGATATCAATTATTTCTTTTTCAAAATAACTTTCTTTCTTGTTGAAATATATTTTTAAGTGTTCGGTATTTACTTTTTTATTTTCCTGATAAGAAATTAATTCTTTCAGCAAGGTACGCATCAAATCATTCGAAGCAGCAATATCCATGGCATCTTTTCCGATAATATGTTCAGATTTCAGTGCCAATATTTCTAATGCTTCTTCATTTGCAAATAATATTTTTTTATGTTCATCTAATCCAATAATTGGATTGTGCATTTTGTTGATGAGTGTTTCAATGCGTTTCTTTTCAAATAACAAATCAGACAAATTACTCGTTTCGTATTCTTTCAATTTAGATGCCATCGTATTGAATGCGGTAGCTACTTCACCAAATTCGTCATGACCTTCAAACTCTATACGCCTGGTGTAATTTTTATCTGCCACCTCTTTTATACCAACGGTCAGCTCTCTGATTGGATTAGCAATGCCGCGTGGAAAATTTAATAATAAAGAAAATGCAATCAGGAAACATAAGGTTGCTACAACTGCAATCCACGAAGTAGCATGATCGGCCGTTTTTTTTGCAATGCTGCTTTTATGTTGAATAGCATTCATATTTAACTGCATAATGGTTGCAATATTTTTTCGAATTTCAATATTTAAAGTATTATCGTTTTGATGCTGTTTTAGTTTCAGTAAGTTTTGTACTAAGTTTTCAGTTGCAGCTTCTTCACCTGCTTCTGTAATATTATTTTTTTGCCTGATTAAATTTGCTTCAAATGATTTAATTGCATTGCTATCATTGGGCATTTCATCTAAACTCACTAACATTTTTTTTGCATAATCTAAGGAGTTGTAATTGGCAACTAAGATGTTATTTGTTTCATCAGACAACACATTAATATAATAAAAACCTACTGCAGATAGCATAGAAATAAGAACGAATAATGTTCCGATTGCTAAGGTGAGTTTTGTTTTAATTTTCATCTCTAAAAATTTATTATTTAAGATAAAATCACCAGGTCAATATCTGATGATGAGAGTTTATTTAGTAATTCATTAAACAAGTTGGTTGCTAAAATAATTTTAAACAAACTCAAATGCGGTTTGCCAATACAGATGGTTGTGATATTTTGTTTTTCTGCCACTTCTACAATTACTTTTGCAATATTATTATTCTGAACCTGGATAACTTCTCCGCCAAGTTCTGTTGCTAATTTAAAATTATTAATCAGGTGACGTTGTTTATCTAATGCGATTTTATCTGAACTCTCAGATGCTATCTGCACATACAAACAAAACCATTTGCTGTTATAGTAGTTTGCTAAGCGAGCCGTTTTTCTGATGACAGTTCTTGCTGTATGATCATTACTACTGATGCACGCCAGAAAACGTTCGTGTTTGAGTGCATTATTTCTTGGCACTTCAATTTCAACTTTGCGTTCTACCTGTGAAGCAACTTCTTTTAAAGCTAATTCGCGCAATTGAAGAATATGCTGCGATTTAAAAAAATTTTTTAATGCTGTTTCAATTTTATCTTGACGGTAAATCTTACCTTCTTTTAAACGTGTCACTAACTCATCAGCAGTAAGATCAATGTTTACTACTTCATCTGCTTGCGCTAAAACACTATCCGGAATACGTTCTTTAACATCAACACCGGTAATTTTTTTTACTTCTTCGTACAAACTTTCAATATGCTGAATATTCACTGCACTGATGACATTAATACCGGCATCTAAAATATCAAATACATCTTGCCAGCGTTTTTCATTCTTGCTGCCTTCAATATTGGTATGAGCAAGTTCATCTACAATCACTACTTCAGGTCGCAAACTAATAACAGCTTGTACATCTAATTCTTCTAATTCTTTTCCTTTATAAAATAATTTTCTTCGTGGTATAAGTGGTAAACCATCTAATAACGCATGTGTTTCTACTCGATTATGTGTTTCAACATAACCAACTTTAACATCAATACCACTTTTTAGCAAAGCATGTGCTTCTTGTAACATGCGGTATGTTTTGCCAACACCGGCACTCATACCGATATAGATCTTAAACTTACCTCTTCTTGAATTCTTGATAAGATCTAAAAAATGTTGTGCCGATTTTTTTTCTTCTTCCACAATGTATGGTTAACTTCTAAGAATTATATTAAGATACAAAATCATTTATTGTTTAAGATTATCCAACGCAAGATTTACTTTTAAAACATTTATTTTTTCAGGGCCGAATAATCCGGCAAGTGGTTGTTCTGTTTGGTTTTTAATTAATTGTTGTATCGCATCGGAAGAAATACTACGCACTTTAGCAATGCGGTCCACCTGCACTTCGGCTGCTTCGACAGATATATTCGGATCTAAACCGCTTCCACTCGATGTAACTAATTCCGATGGAATATTATCTTTTTTCACAGTTGGATTATGTGCGATGAACGTATCAATTCTTGCCTGTACCTGTGCTAAGTAATCAGGATTGCTTGGACCTTTGTTGCTGCCACCTGAACCTGCTGCATTATAATTTACTGCTGACGGACGTGAATTGAAGTATTTGTCTTCCGTGAAAGACTGTCCAATATTTGCATAATAGGTTTTTCCATTTTGTGTAATGATTTCACCTTTGCCGTGATTTGGTGATAATTGTGCAATTGCCCAAACGATGCCTGTATATATTACACAAAAGAAAATAATGGTGACAACAGTAAGTCTTATTGCCGGAAAAATATGTGTTTTCATTTTTGTAAGTTTAATTTTTATTAAATGAATAGTGATACTAATAAGTCGATTAATTTGATTCCTATAAACGGAATAATGATACCACCTAAACCGTAAATGAATAAATTTCTGCGTAACAAAGCAGATGCGCCGATTGGTTTATAGGTAACGCCTTTCAATGCCAATGGAATCAAGGCTAAAATGATAATAGCATTGAATATTACTGCTGAAAGTATAGCACTTTCCGGTGAATGCAAGTGCATGATATTTAAGCTTTGCAAAGCTGGAATGGATGCAATAAACAGCGCCGGCACGATAGCGAAATATTTAGCAACATCATTCGCAATTGAAAAAGTAGTTAGAGTTCCGCGCGTCATTAATAGTTGTTTTCCTATTTCTACTATTTCAATCAGCTTGGTTGGGTCATTATCTAAGTCAACCATATTACCTGCTTCTTTTGCTGCTTGTGTGCCGCTGTTCATGGCTACGCCAACATCTGCCTGTGCTAGTGCTGGTGCATCATTTGTACCATCACCCATCATAGCAACCAGCTTGCCTTCTTGTTGTTCTTTTTTTATGTAAGTCATTTTGTCTTCAGGTTTTGCTTCTGCAATGAAGTCATCCACACCTGCTTTTTCTGCAATAAATTTGGCTGTTAACGGATTGTCTCCAGTCACCATTACTGTTTTAATACCCATTTTACGCAAGCGTTCAAAACGTTCCTGGATGCCTGGCTTTATAATGTCTTGCAATTCTATTACACCAATTACTTTTTCATTTTCTGAAACGACTAAAGGTGTTCCGCCATTGCTTGATATTTTTATAACTTGCTGACTGATTTCTTCAGGAAAAACATTGCCTGCTTTTTCTGATAAGCTTTTTATAGCATCAAACGCACCTTTCCTTATTCGTGTGTTTTCAAATTCAATACCTGAACTTCTTGTTTCTGCAGTAAATTTTATAAAGGTTGGATTAGTGATATTAAAGCTTGAAGGTTGGATGCCAGCTAATTCGATAATTGATTTTCCTTCCGGTGTTTCATCAGCCATAGAACTGAGTACAGTACATTTTATAAAGTGTTTTTCATCTACACCTTTTGCTGCATAGAAATGAGTTGCTTTACGATTACCAATAGTAATGGTTCCTGTTTTATCTAACAACAAAACATCAATGTCGCCTGCTGTTTCTACTGCTTTACCAGATTTTGTAATGACATTCGCACGCAATGCTCTGTCCATCCCTGCGATACCAATTGCAGAAAGCAAGCCGCCAATTGTTGTTGGAATTAAGCAAACAAATAAGGCTATAAATGCTGCAATAGTAATTGGTGTTTTGGAATAGGTTCCGAATGGTTGTAGTGTAATACATACAATCACAAACACTAAAGTGAAGCCAGCTAATAAAATAGTCAATGCAATTTCATTCGGTGTTTTTTGTCGTGATGCACCTTCTACTAAAGCGATCATTTTATCTAAAAAACTTTCACCTGGTTCTGTAGTTACTAAAACTTTTATTTTATCTGATAATACTTTTGTTCCGCCTGTCACGCTGCTTTTATCGCCACCTGCTTCTCTTATTACCGGCGCGCTTTCGCCTGTGATGGCACTTTCATCAATAGATGCCAAGCCTTCAATGATTTCGCCATCGGTTGCAATCAAATCGCCAGCTTCGCAAACAAATACATCACCTTTTTTTAATTGTGATGAATTGACTTTAGTGCCATCTGCTAATGTTGCAGGTGTTTCTTCGCGTGTTTTTCTTAAGCTGTCTGCTTGTGCTTTTCCTCTTGCTTCTGCAATGGCTTCTGCAAAATTGGGTAATTATATCTTACAATAACCCACTATAATATGACAAAGGTTAATATAAAGTATTTTTAATTAAAGTATAAAATAAATTTGCTTTTATAAAAATTAATTCTTAACTTTACTGTATAATAAATCAAAGATGTTCAATAACTTAATTCAAGCGACACAGTATTTTTCAAACAAAGATGTTTGCGTAAATTACCTCACTAACCTACGTTGGGCAGGTAATGTTACCTGTGTGTTTTGCGACCATGACAAATGCTATACCCTGAAAGGCACAACTAAGCGTTTTAAATGTGCATCATGCCGTAAACAGTTTTCAGCTACCAAAGGAACTATCTTTGAAAACAGCGCAATTCCATTGCAGAAATGGTTTATAGGTATCTATCTACTTACATCACATAAAAAGGGTATTTCTTCCTTACAGTTATCAAAAGACTTAGGAATAACACAAAAGTCTGCGTGGTTCATGTTACAACGTATCAGATTTGCGTTACAGACAAAATCTTTTGAAAAACCGATAATGGACACCATAGTAGAAATGGATGAAACTGTAATAGGCGGTAAAGCAGAGAATATCCATGCGGTTAAAAAAGTAGGAAAACCTCACTATTTCAATAAATCATTTGTATTTGGCATAGTAGAACGCAATGGTGTTTTAGTTGCAAGGGTAGTACCGTCAGTTAAAAGATCGTCATTAAAACCTATTATTAATGAGGTGGTAAGTACAGAGGCTTATATTTTTACAGATATGGCAGGTGCGTATATGGACTTGCATAAAACATACAAAGGACACTATTCAGTTGACCACGATGCAAAGGAATACGCACGTGGCAATGTCCATACGAATACAATAGAAGGATTTTGGAGTTTGCTTAAACGTGGTATCATAGGTATATACCATCAGGTAAGTCCCAAACATTTAGATAAGTATGTAGATGAATTTGAGTTCCGTTACAACACTAAGGACATGGCAGAAAACAGCAGATTTGATAGTATGCTATCATTGAGTAACAAACGATTAACTTATACTAAATTAATAGCTTAGTTAGGTGTAAATCCAAAAAATGAAATACCGTATTTTTTACAAATGCAATAAATTAACCAACCAATGAACATTACAATTAATCCGCTTGTAACAGGATGCGTCATGATGGTATTAAATATTCCAGACAATTTATTCTGGATGCTTTTAGGTTGGGCAATAACTGTATTGGTATTTAAACTTAGAGATTTTGTTAAATCTAAAGAGGAATAACCACCGCTATTTATAAATTCAACTCCCTTGATAGTTAATTGGTAAACTGTAACGTAGCTATGGTTTCTGCCAAGTGCAAAATCTTGAAGTGTGTAAGGCTCTTCTTCCTGTTCTTTGACAATGTAACCATCTTCAATAAGTTTTTCGAGAGAAACGCTTAATATGTCTTTGGTATTATCATCTAACGTATCTCTCAAATCGCTGTAATATACTTTGGTAAGTAGCCAATTGTGTTCTTTAGTGAAAGCGGATAATATTGAATCTAAGGCTTTGTAAAGTGTTTGGTTATCCATAGTATAGTTTCTGAATTAAAGATATAAAAAATCTTCAATTCAGAAACCTAACTAATTGATTAATTGGGAATATTACCAATGAAAATCTTTTCATCACTTCGTCCGGGCTGCCAGTAGATGTCACCTTTTATTTCGATAGGTATCTTATAAACTAAGTTAGTAGTTTTGCTTGTTAGTGGATTGAGTTGTTCCAAGAATAAACCCCAACCATCTGCCATGATTGGTTCGGATTTATCAAACTCGTAATCTTTGCCGTTGTAGTTAATCCATACAGAACCTTCAAATATCATACGGCTTTCGTTATCTGTATTTTTAAAGGTAGTATTGATAATTAGGTACATATTCCCGTTTTCGGCTTGCAAATCTGAAAACTGGTTGCCAGTATTAACCCTGTCACGGGTTTTAGCTTCATTAACGGTAATATCAAAATATTTGGTGTGTACAACATCACCGATACCGATAGGCTTAACAGGTTCTTTTGTTTCAGTTGTAGAAGTCGTAGGAGTGCTTTTGGCGGTTGAATTAGAACCCGGTTTGTTACCGCTAAACAGAGATAATACAATCAAGGCATAGAACACGGAAACGCCTATTTTCCAACTTTTAGCAATAGATTGGTTTTTCCATAAGCCGTACAGTCCGACAGGGAAAAAGAAGATTAATAATAGAATTACAGTGGATTTTTTGTCGTACCATTTGGTTGTTGTGTTTTCCATAAAATTTTGATTTTTGCACTACAACGTCCCGAATAGTATGATTATTAATAAATAAGCGTGGGACATTTATTTATTAGTGTGGAGGTACTCGTATACCGCAAACCAAATAACTAAAAGCCCACGCCCGTGCGTGAACGTTACAGTCTTTTTGGTTTGCTAAAAAATTACGAGTTTTCCACACCAAAGAAATAACGCTGTTTATCTATATTGTATAAGTTGTTACATATAAATTTTGTTAGTACCAAAATTAGTAAAAAATTGTAATTTTACATTATGGCAGTCAAAAAGAATAAATACGACATCACAGTAAAAACTGATGTGTCTTTTGAGGAAGCGATGAAAGCTATTGCGACAGCACCGAAAGGAGTTGTAGACAAAGCTGTAAAAGCGACAACGCCTAAAAAGACGAAAGCCAAACACTAAAAATCTCGCATTTCGAGGTTGTTAAACAACACACGGTTTTTGGGTTACACTAATATATAATTACCCAAAATTGGCAAACAATAAAGTGAATAATAAGATAACAAAGACGATAAAATTATACAGGAAACTACCTTGGTTTTTTTCGCCTGCTAAAATCCAGATGCAAACAATGAACATTACAAAAGTTCCAATTTCAACTGTAAACATAACAGGATTACGAAACATAACCTTTGGATTCAATTTAATGAATGCGTTTTTGATGGCTTGATTAACCAAGTCTTTTTGAAATAACGATGTATTTTGAGATTTCATGATAGATAATTTTTAATGGTTCAGGTTGAAATATTCTGCGATTGGACCTAATGTTAATGCAGGAAAGAATGCTAATGCAGCCAAAATAACTATTACAGCAAAAATCATTAATCCGAAAGTGAGTGTATCTGTTTTTAAAGTACCTGCACTTTCAGGAATATATTTTTTATTAGCTAAAATGCCTGCAATAGCAACTGGTCCTATAATTGGAAGATATCGTGATACTATAAGTATGATTCCAGTGGTGATATTCCAAAAAGGGTTGTTATCGCCAAGTCCTTCAAAACCACTTCCGTTGTTTGCTGAACTTGAAGTATATTCATACAACATTTCAGAAAAACCATGATGTCCTGGATTGTTCAGCCAGCCTGTTGCATTACCGCTGAACCACCAACCCATTGCTGTGTCGTTTCCGGCAAGGTATGTTGAAATTGCTGTTCCTGTTAAAATGAGGAAAGGATGCAATAATGCAATGATCATGGCTATTTTCATTTCACGTGCTTCGATCTTTTTGCCTAAAAACTCAGGTGTTCTTCCAACCATTAAACCACCAATAAATACCGCTAGAATGATGAAGATGTAGAAATTAAGAATACCAACACCACAACCACCGTAAAATGTATTTGTCATCATTGCCAATAGTTGATTCATACCTGAAACAGGCATTGCGCTATCATGCATTGAATTAACTGAACCAGTAGATATTACAGTGGTAGCAATACTCCAAAAAGCAGATGCAGCTGCACCAAATCGAATTTCTTTACCTTCCATTGCACCTGAAGAAATATCAATTCCCATTTTGCCAATTGCCGGATTTCCATGTATTTCGGTGACAATGGTTGGTATAGTTAAGATCAGAAATCCTATTGTCATCACACCAAAAATCATCCAGGATAATTTTTTTCTTTTTAAATAAAATCCTAATGCAAATATCATGGCAAATGGTATGATCAACTGTGCAATCATTTCAATAATATTTGTCAGGTAAGACGGGTTTTCAAATGGATGTGCTGAATTAACGCCAAAAAATCCACCACCGTTTGTACCAATATGTTTTATGGCAACAAAGGCTGCAGCTGGGCCACGGCTAACCTGTGTAGTATCGCCTTGTACAGATATCATTGTATCTTTACCTTCAAAAGTCATTGGAATTCCACTAAACGCTAATATGATTGCAACTATAAAAGATAGTGGCAATAAAAATCGTGTAGCTGATTTTACGAAGTAATCGTAGAAGTTACCTAATTTATCAGTAGTGCGTTCTTTCAATGCCACAATTAATACGATCGCTGCAGCTATACCTGTTGCCGCTGATACAAACTGTAAAAACATCAAATAAAGTTGTGATAAATAACTCAGACCACTTTCGCCTGAATAGTGCTGTAAATTACAGTTTACTATAAAAGAAATAGATGTATTAAAAGCCAGGTCCGGTGTCATGTTTGGATTACCATCCGGATTTAAAGGCAACCAGCCCTGACACATAAAAACAAACATTCCTACCAAAAACCAGACAAGGTTTATTGTTAGTAAAGCTTGTAAGTGTTGTTTCCAATTCATTTCAAATGTACTGTCAATACCGCTTAAACGATAAAAGAATTTTTCGATTGGATTAAAAACAGGATCAAGAATTGTTTTTTCATATCCAATAACTTTTGCCATATATTTGCCAAATGGAATTGCCAAAACCAACGTGGTGACAAACATGAGAATAACTCCGAGCATTTCTGTATTCATAATTTTTGTGATTTAATTAGTTTAGAATTTTTCAGGTTTAAGCAATACATAGACCATGTAGGCAAAAACAAAAAGTGCGACAATAAATAATGGTAGCATAATTTTTTTTTAAATGGTTTCGAAATAATTGATGGATTTGAAAAATATTCCGAAGAATATAATACCAACTGCAATTAGAATGATTGTTGTCATAATGAATTTATTTAATGATTAAAGTGAATTTAATCGTGAAAAGAAGCTATTGTCTGACGATGATATGCTTGTCTTAATAGTGTTGGAAAATGATCCAGTAATTGTCTTCCTTCTTCACCTTGAAACTCAAGCGTAGATGAAATAGAATACAGGTAAACATTTAATACTGCATTTTTCAATTCATTATTTCCTGTTCTTAAAAAATCTTCCGCAATTGCAAATGCTCTTTTAATACGTTCAATATTTCTATCGGCAATCATTATGTTTGTCAGGTCTGCAAACTTTTGCATCCTTTTGTAAATACTTTTCTGATGGCTATTTCTCATTATATTTTTCTTTTGACACGATATGCCAATAAATATTCCATGAATTGCAAAGCAACTGTAATTGATTGATAGTAATCCTCTTAGAGAAGATTAACAGAAAGTACAATTTAAAAAGCCTTCCATTTTGGAACGCTTGTATTTTCATTTTGGTAGGATCCTAATTGATTTTGTATTCTTCTATCTTTCGGTATAAAGTAGTTAAGCCAATATTGAGCAATTTAGCAGCTTCTGTTTTATTGCCATTGGTGTAGTTCAGTACTTTTTGAATATGCAGTTTTTCTACACTGGATAAATCAAAGGCAGAAAGTTGTTTGTAAGGATTAATATTTTTTTTGAAATCTAAAGGCAGTGTATCGACATTTAATTCATTGCCTTCTGAAAGTATCACACTTCTTTCTATGACATTTTTTAATTCACGAATGTTTCCATTCCATTCCTGATTTTTGAGAGCGTCTATAAACTCAGCAGAAAGCGAATACACTTGTTTATTTGTTTTAGCAGCAAATAAGCTAGTAAAGTGTTTTGCTAATACTTCAATATCAGCAATTCGTTCGCGCAATGCCGGCAATGTAATCTGGAAAACAGATAAACGATAAAACAGATCATTACGAAAATTTCCTTTTTCAATTTCACTTTTCAAGTCTCGGTTCGTAGCTGCAATAATTCTGACATTTATTTTTTTTTGTTTGCTTTCACCAACTTTTATTAATTCACCGGATTCTAAAACACGCAATAATTTTGCCTGTAAGTCTAAACTCATTTCACCAACTTCGTCTAAAAATATCGTGCCAGTATTGGCTTCTTCAAACAATCCTTTTTTGTCTTTTGTTGCACCGGTAAATGCACCTGCTGTATGTCCAAACATTTCGCTTTCCAATAATTCTTTACTAAACGCAGAACAGTTAATCGCTACGAATGGCTTGTTCTTTCGCAAGCTGGCTTGATGAATAGATTGTGCAAACACTTCTTTGCCTGTTCCTGTTTCACCTAACAATAAAACTGTAGTATCTGTTGCAGCTACTTTCTTCGCCAATTCAATTGCAGCTATAATTGGCTTTGATTTACCTAAAATGTTTTCGAAAGAATATTTTTGTTCTACTTGTTTTTCTAACTGGTTTATTCTTTTGGATAGATTTACTTTTTCTATCGCACGATTCAGCAATGGAATAATTTTATTGTTGTCATCACCTTTAGTGATGTAATCAAACGCGCCGTTTTTTATGGCTTGCACACCGTCTGCAATATTTCCGTAAGCAGTCATTAATATGATTTCTATTTCAGGATGCAGTGCTTTGATTTCTTTAACTAAGTCAACTCCATTACCATCCGGTAATTTTACATCGCATAAAACAACATCAATATGATTGATTTCTATTTTCTTCAAACCAGCTTTGCAAGTGCCTGCTTCTATTACTTCAAAACCTTCCAGTCCAATTATTCTGGATAATAAACCTCTGAGTTTTTCTTCGTCATCAATTATTAAGATCATGGAACAAAATTACAAAGTTTAAATGATGAAAAGCGTTCGGATTAGAAAAAGCGACTTGATTGTAGAACAAGTTCCGCTCATTTATCATCCGAAAGAAAAAAAGATTTTTGCAGAAAAGAGTAAAAATCAATAAATCTTAAAAACCAATCGAATCGGCAACTTTTCCATTTTGCATTTGTATTTTTGCAGTCAAATGTCAAATCCATTTAAAAATACACAAGGTGAAGTTGCCTGGCGAAGTCCATCGAATATAGCACTCGTAAAATATTGGGGCAAATATAGTAACCAATTGCCACGCAATGCGTCGATTAGTTTTACATTGAATAATGCGTATTCAGAAATGTCTGTGAAATATCAGCCAAAAACAACCGACGACAAAAACGTTGAATTAAAATTTTATTTTGAAGAAAAAGAAAACCTAAAGTTTAAAGCAAAAATTCAAACGTTTTTAGAAAGCATAATTGTGCATTTTCCGTTTCTGACTCATTTTTCTTTAGAAATTCATTCGCATAATTCGTTTCCGCATTCTACAGGCATTGCCAGTTCAGCGTCGTCAATGTCTGCTTTGGCCTTGTGTTTAGTAGATATTGAAAATGCGTTGGATGGTGGTTTGCGTCCAAACGAATTTTTTGAAAAAGCCAGCATTATTGCACGATTAGGTTCTGGTAGCGCGTGTCGTTCGGTGTTTCCATATTTGGCAGTTTGGGGCAAGCATCCAGAAATTCCATTGTCGTCAAATGAACATGCTGTTCCTTATTTTCAGGATTTAAATCCAATTTTCAAAACCTATAAAGATGCCATTTTAATTGTTTCTTCAGATGAAAAATCGGTGTCGAGTCGAGCTGGTCACTCGCTGATGGAAGGCAATCCGTATGCAGAAAGCAGATACAAACAAGCTGAAACCAACTTAAGCGACTTGATTTCTGCCATGAAAGCAGGAAATCTTGAAAAATTTGGTGAAATAGTTGAAAATGAAGCACTTACATTGCACGCACTGATGATGTGTTCTACACCGTCTTATATGCTAATGTTACCTAATACGCTGAAAATTATTGATTTAATAAAAACATACAGAGCAGAAAAAGGTGTACCTTTGTACTACACATTAGATGCTGGACCAAATTTACATTTGTTGTATCCGTCAGAAAATAAGCAAGAAGTTGAAACTTTTATCCAACAAGAGTTGTTAAAACATTGTGAAAACGAAAAGGTGATTTACGATGAAGTTGGAAAAGGTGCTACGAAATTGAAATAAAATTTAGATGTCTAAAAACGAACAAACTTTTAATTCAAAAATCTTACTGTTTGGTGAATACAGCATCATTCAGGATTCGATGGGTTTGACGTTGCCGTATAACGAATTCAGCGGTAAGTTGACGTTTGATGTGAACGAAATTAATGAGCAATTCGTGACAGAATCAAACGATCATTTGGTTGAATTTGCCAATTACATTCAGAATTTATTAGCAACTAAAAAATTAACGATTGATTTTGATATCGATGCGTTTAAACAAGATATTGAAGATGGTATGTATTTCCAGTCATCGATTCCGCAAGGTTTTGGTGTTGGAAGCAGTGGCGCTTTAGTGGCTGCCGTTTATGGAAAATACACAAAAAATAAAATTACGATTGACAGCGCACCAAACAAAGGAACGATTTTAGAATTGAAAGCAATTTTAGCGAAAATGGAATCGCATTTTCATGGTAGCAGTTCTGGCGTTGATCCTTTGATTTGTTATTTGAATTTACCTTTATTGATCAACGGAAAAAACGGCGTAGAACCGGTGAAAGTGGAAATGAATAATTTAGGTAAAGGTGCGATTTTCTTAATAGATACAGGCATTTCGCGCAGCACCGAACCATTGGTGAAATATTACATGGAACGCATGGAAGAACCAAGTTTCCGTGAGTTCGTTGATAAACAATTGAAGCCGTTTGCAAATAACTGCATTCAGGCATTTTTAGATGGCGACAAAGAAACCTTGTTTGCTTACATGAAACTCTTATCTAAATTCCAGTTCGAGCATTTTAAACCGATGATACCAAAACTGTTTAATAAAATGTGGAAACGAGGATTAGACAGTGGTGAATATTACTTAAAATTGTGCGGCGCTGGTGGTGGTGGCTTTATCTTAGGTTTCACACAAAACTACGAACATACAAAAAAACAACTTAAAGGCCAAAATTTAGAGTTGTTGTGTAGTATATAAACGACCAATTTTTTACTTAAAAAAAAAATTACTTCTGAATTTCGCTTGTTGTT
>CALLKF010000156.1 GCA_938008535.1 uncultured Saprospirales bacterium
TGAAATATACGGAAACCGAAAAGTATAAAGAAATTGCCAGTGGTTTAGAATCTACTAAAAAAGATCGTACAAAATACATCAACGATTTCGTGAAACCATTGCAACAGGAAATGGATAAAGCTGGCTTAAAGGCAAGTGTTTTTGGTCGTCCAAAATCTATTTCTTCTATTTGGAATAAGATGCGAAAAAAAGAAGTTGAATTTGATGATGTGTATGATAAATTTGCTATTCGTGTAATCATTGACACACCTCTAGAAAAAGAAAAAGAAGATTGCTGGCGTGCCTATTCAATTGTTACAGATAAATATTCACCGTCGCCAACTCGTCTGCGCGATTGGATTTCGCATCCAAAAGGAAACGGTTACGAATCGTTACACACTACGGTTATGGGTCCAGGCGGCCAATGGGTCGAAGTGCAAATTCGCACTAAACGCATGGATGAAATTGCAGAAAAAGGGTTGGCTGCACATTTTAAATACAAAGAAAATAAATTCAAAGCTCAAAATTCAGCCGAAGAAGCCATCGAAAGTTGGTTAATGCAAGTGCGCGAATTTTTAAAAAATCCAGATGTAAATCCGATTGAATTTATCAATGATTTTAAGTTACAATTATACCAAAAAGAAATTTACACGTTTACGCCAAAAGGTGAATTAAAAGTATTGCCTGCTGGTGCCACTGCATTAGATTTTGCGTACTCTATTCATACAAATGTTGGCGACACTACAATTGGTGCTAAAGTAAATAATAAATTAGTTGCTATTAGTCACGTTTTAATAAACGGTGACCAAGTGGAAATTATTACATCACGCAAACAAAAACCAAGTGAAGATTGGATAAATATTGTTACTACTTCGCGTGCAAAATCAAAAATAAAAAATTCGTTACGTGAAGAAAAACGAAAAATTGCTGAGGATGGAAAAGAAATTGTAGAACGAAAATTAAATCAGTTAAAAGCAAATTTCACAAACGACAATATTAATGTGTTGGTGAATTTTTATAAAGCGCCAAGTTCCATGGATTTATTTTATGGTGTGGTGAAAGGCACTGTAAATTTAAACGAGTTAAAACAACTAAAAGTAATTGGTGGAAATTTAGAAATTGTAAAACCAGAAAAAACGGCGAAACAAAAAGAAGAATACATAGAGCAAGAAGAAAACAATGGCGAAATTCCGAAGAATGCAGAATTAATTATTTTTGATGAAGCTTCAAAATTTCCGTATGAGTTTGCGAAGTGTTGCGCTGCTATTCCTGGTGATGATGTAATTGGTTTTATTTCGATAAATGGTGTAATAAAAATCCACAGAACCGGTTGTCCAAACGTCGTAAATTTGGCATCAAAATATGGTGGTCGAATTATAAAAACACGTTGGACTGCAAACACCACGCCAGCATTTTTAACTACTATAAAATTAATTGGTTTGGATGATATTGGTGTAATTAGCAAACTAACTACTATTATTTCTGGCGATATGAAATTGAATATGCAATCAATTTCTATTGAAACAAAAGATGGCGTTTTTGAAGGTATTATAAAAGTGTTTGTGAAAGACAATAATCAAGTAAATAAACTAATCTCAAAACTAAAATCTATTGGTGGAATTAATTCAGTTATTAGAGAAGAGATTTAGTTATTAGTCAATAGTCATTGATCAATAGTTATTTGTAATTTAATTCTAATCAAGATAGCTAAATATAGATAGAAGATACCGAAATAATTCCAAATCTTCGGAACAGCATGACAGCGTCGCAGTGCCGCGTCGCTTTCATAGTGAACTTGTTTCACTATCACTTCTAAAAAATATAACTATTTATTTTAGAACTAAACCTTTTTTGTTTATAATTAGGTAAAAAATTGAATGTATACATTATGATACAACTAATAAGAACCAATTCAGAAAATACAGATTTTCAAAAACTAGTAAAATTATTAGATGCTGATTTAGCCATTCGCGACGGTGAAGAACATGCATTCTACGCACAATACAATAAAATTGATTTAATAAAACATGCTATTGTTGCTTATGAAAATGAAGTAGCAATTGGTTGTGGTGCAATAAAAAAATTCGACGAAAACACAATGGAAATTAAAAGAATGTATGTTCCAGTTGACCAACGCGGAAAAGGAATTGCAACACTTATTTTAAAAGCATTAGAGAAATGGACTGCAGAACTATCTTATAAAAAATGTATTTTAGAAACAGGCATAAAACAACCAGAAGCGATTGCATTATATCAAAAAAATAGCTACATCATTATTTCAAATTATGGACAATATGCAAATGTAGAAAACAGTGTTTGCTTTGAAAAAATAGTTTAATGTATTTTACACGCAACAAATAACCAATAACTTGTAACTATTTACTATTTTTGTTCAATGGCACTCGACCAAAAAATATTCAATGAAGTAAAGCATATTTTCACTACTTATTTAGAAAATAACAAACAGCGTAAAACACCTGAACGATTTTCTATTTTGGAAGAGATTTATACTCGAGAAGACCATTTCGATGCAGAAGAACTATATCTTCAATTAAAAAATAAAAAAATGAATGTAAGCAGAGCTACTGTTTACAATACCTTAGATGTTTTAGTTCATTCTGAGTTGGTAACCAAACATCAGTTCGGACAAAACCATGCAATGTATGAGAAATCATATGGTAACAGAAACCACGATCACTTGATTTGCATCGATTGTGGTGTTGTTTTTGAATTTTGCGATCCACGTTTGCAACAAGTAAAAAACACAGCAAGCGAATTGTTTAATCAGCAAATAAAATCACATTCTTTAACATTATATGGCAATTGTACAAAAGAAAATTGCAGCAATAAAAAATAACTTTATTTTTTTAGATAAACATTTGTAAATGATTTTGCTATACAAGTTATTTTATACTTTTTATTGTCAGTTCCTGTTTTTACAATAATTACACCACGGTACATGGTTAATTCAATATCGCCAGTTAAATCACCAATAACATTTTTTATACTTTCTTCGCCATCATCTGCTAAAAATACTACATTATGATTGGATGGATCTGAACCTGATCTATATTCAAGCACTAAACCAATTTTATTAGTTGGGTCTGCGTTCCAAGTAATCTTTTCTTTTTCCCAAGTTGATTTAGTAACTTCATATTTTGTTGTTTTCATAAGCAGTCGTTCTGGTGTTTTAAAATTAAACTGCGTTACTAATGTTGTATTATCTGTTTCATACAATTTAAAATCTATTATTCTATTGCCAAAAAGTCCTTTTATAAAAGGATCTCTTTCAGCATTATCTGGAAGATAATATGCATACTGTTGATTATACACTGTGTCTTGTGTAATTTCTTTACTATCAATAATTATTTTTCCTTTTTTTACTCGTGTATTACTAATAATTTTATCTGTAACTATAACTGAAAAGCTGTTATAGCCACTACTTGGTGGATTGCCATCTAAATTTACTTGTTCGTAAGTTTCAATATCAATATGTCCTTCTGTTGGCACAGAAAAATTAGTAATCATTTCGTTTAAGGTTGGAGCATCAATTGCTTGATTGGATTTTTTATCTTTTTTACAAGAATTAAAAAAAACAGAAACAAAAACTATTGTTGCAAAAAATTTAATCAAATTCATATCTCTTATTTTACATAATAAATGTATAAAATATTTATTATGTAATCAAAAAATTAATTATGCATTTAAATCCCCATAATCTAATTTCTTTTTTTGAATTTTTAAGATTAACATCAAAATTAGAACAACAAAAGGTATATAAATTATAATTTTAGGTAAATCAAAGTGATTTAAAACAATAATTGCTTTTCTTTTCATACGCTCAACCATTAAGTATAGTGCAGGTATTAATAATAATGTTAACAATGTAGCAAATATTAATCCAAAAATCATTGTCCAAGATAAAGGCCCCCAAAACGCAACGCTATCGCCTCCAAAGAAAATATGTGGGTTTAACTCAGTAAATAATGTTTCGAAATTAATATTAAGTCCAACAGCTAAAGGTATAAGGCCTAAAACTGCAGCAACTGCTGTTAAAACAACTGGGGTTATTCTCGTTCTACCGGCCTCTAATGCAGCATCGTAAAGCGACATACCACCTTGTCTTGCAAATTCAGCAAACTCAACTAGTAAAATACCATTCCTAACTACTATGCCAC
>CALLKF010000157.1 GCA_938008535.1 uncultured Saprospirales bacterium
CTTGATATGCTTTATTTTGGTATCTTATATAATCACCACATTCTAAATCTGCAGTATTGTTTACCACAATAGTTAATTGATTGTAAGTATCAGGTGTACCGATAGATGTAACAGACAATGTTCTTTTAGCGTTCATTTTATAAACCTTAGCAAAGTCTAATGGCTGAACTAAACCAAAATTAAAGAACTCGTCAAAGTAAGCAATAGCATAAGCATATACTTCACCTCTGAAATGCGACTTTTTGTTAACTACATCATTTCCTGTACTGTAACAAACCGATTCTTTAATTGTATATGCATCATCAAAATCAACCGAACCTCTATCGTTATTGAAGTCATAATAGGTGATATTTCCACGAACAAGTACATTGTCTTTTATTAATTGTGTTTTTGCACACACGATACTTGCATCTTCTGTGATAATATTCTCTAATGGATATGGTGCTTCAAAACCGATTGCATCTGAATATTCTATTATATTTGGTGCATCGTACCACTCTTTTGATGGAAGTGTAACATAAACTGTATTTGATGGAATTGTCAATCCATCTATGTTTTTAACTACTGCAAGTTGAATACTATCATATAAATCAGCATTGGTATTAGTAAAATCAATTGAAAGTATAATTGACTTCTGAATAATTTGCCCTACTTGTCCACCTTCGCCTACTGCTACTGTTACAAAACAACCCTCTGCGTTAGTCATTGGAATTGGATTGGTAAATAACGACCATTTAGAAGATGTGTTTTTGGTAGAATTATAAAACCTAAATGCTACTTGGTAAGTACCTGCTGTTGTATATCCGTTTGTTCCGTAACTTTCAAAGATAGGCACCATACCACCGTATTTATGCCTTACGCTAATATCGGATAATGTAGGAAACTGAAAACTAGGTGATGTGCTGTACTTTAAAATTAACTTTCTTAATTCATTTTTATTATCATCCCAATAGATTTCAGGAACACCGCGTTCAATTGTAAAAGATGCGCTTACTGTTCCCTCTGGTGGAAAGTCTAAATCTGTTGCACTTACGTTGTTTGGATAGAATTTAATTACTTCATTCCTTACTAAGTCAACGATAAATATTTGCGATTTATTGGTTGCGTCATAAGTAAAAATTGCAAGTGCTTTATTGTGTACATAAACATCGGTTGCTGTATAATCGGCTAATAATTCTGCATTAAATACACCTAATACGTTTAAAGTCGGAATGTCGGTGTTGTCAGGCAAATATTTAAGTATATTCGTAGTTCCTTTGATATTTGTCAACTTGGAATAAGTGCCAGTATTTAATACGTCAATATTTGAGGCATCCCTTAGTTTTGTGTTATCTAATGCTTCTGGCGTAGTATCTGTATCAATACCACCATTTAATTTATTAACTGCTTTAATTCGAGCCATTGTTCAAATATATTAAAGAAACGTGGTTGCTAAAATTGGATATTTTAGGTGCAACAGTTAGATGTTACTTTTGGAATATGAAAAAAATAGCATTATTATTAATTGTTTGCGCTTCTTACTGTTTTTCACAAAGTTGGCAAACTAAAGATGTTGTTAGGGTGCAGGATGCGACTTCAAGTATCAAGATTGTTTTCAAAGACAGTTCATTTGCATATTTACAAAAATGCAACATATCTTATATTGTAAACCAATCAGGTAGCACCTATGTTCAAATTGGTTATCAATGGGATGGCTCAACATCTAAAATAATCTCATTTCCTTATAATTCTATTACACAACCAACTGCATCATCAGCTAAATCATTGGTGCAAACATTAAACACTTGGCTATGAAAAGAATAAATCTTTTTCTTTTATTGTTATTATCAACACTTTCATTTGCTCAAAGCTGGCAGTCAAAAGATGTCGTTAGGATTGAAAATACAGAAAGTTCGTTTCATTACACATTTTACGACAGCACTACGCTGTATATTCAAAAGCAAAATGTTTCTTATATCGTTTCTTTACCTAATAGCAATTACATACAAGTAGGTTATTTGTACGAAGGTGCAACGTCAAAGATAATGTCTTGCACATATAATACACTCACTCAACCTGTATTAAGTTCAAATTCAGAATTAGTAGATACATTAAATGCATGGTTAAATGAACCGAGTTCTGGTGGTGGTGGCGGAAGCCAAACTTTATCAATTTCTAATGATACATTAAGTATTAGCAATGGCAATAGTGTAGTATTGCCTATTGGCGCATCATCACTATTTCCAAATGGATTAGATGTTATTGAAGCAAGTAGAGATTTTCAATCTAGTGATGAAGGAAAGTTGTTAGTTTTATTCCCAAATGCAAATTTAACAATGCCTAATAGTATTGTATTTACAGGATTGTTTAAAACAATTGGGATAATGCGAATAGATACTACTAGTTGGTTTGAACAAGAATTTGGAGGGACTAAAATTAAATCACTCACTACCACAGATTTTATGTTAGGATATAACGAAATAGTATTATGCTTAACATCAGTAACAGATGATGATTCAGCATCTAGGCTACTATTTTCATCTACAACAATTATAGAAGAACAAACAGCTTTAAAGTACCTATACGACAAATCACAAAATGCAATTCCATTAAGTGGTACTGAAGTTGGTAGTCCTGTTACAGGTGATATTGAAACAACTAATGGTATTAGGATTTATTCAAATGGAGTGGATTCTGGTAGTTATTCTGCTTATTCATTAGAAGATATTGCAGCTATAATTAATGCATTTGATAACTATACTGGTAATGGTTCATCTTTTGTCGTGGGTTCAAATTATACGTCTGTTTCATCAACCAACCCTTTGTCTGTTGGATTAACTGGTATTCAAGACTTCACACCCAACATAACCAATTTAGATTACACACAAAAGATTTATGTAGGCTTTAGAGGCACAGCAACGCTATCAAGCGGAACAGTTACAGTTGCTACATCATCAATAAAAACAGGTTACAAAATTTATTTATCAGTCAACACACCAAGCGGAACGCAAGGTTTTTTATCTGCACCGACAGGCAGTATAGTAGATGGAACATCATTCGTAATTGAATCATCAAGCATTTTAGACAACAGCACCGTTAACTGGTGGATAGCACCATAAAACCAAACACAATGACAACAACACAAAAGAAACAAACAAGCAAAATCTATAAAGTAATATCATCTATTTTTAGTATTATTTTACTGATAGGTGGATTGACTGATTTACCAACAGGATTAGACAAGGAAAATTTTATAGTTATCTGTATGGTAGTAACAGTTCTTTCAAGTGCTTTAGAAACATACTTTAATCCACAATTATCAAACAAAATTCTTTGGGTACAATGCGTTGGTGCTTTGGGTTTTATTGCTGGCGGATTACTCGACCATTTCGATGTTTTCCATTTTAGCGAAGTGGTTACTGAATGGATAAGATTTAGTTTAGTTTTAGTATGGAAAGTAAGTGATTATATAATTAAAGAATTTTCACCACATACAGAGAATTAGCTCAGATTAAACCTATTTTAAAGCAGTCTTGAAGCATGAAAACCTAAAGCTAAAAGACCAACCAAATGAACACAATAGCAATGGCAGCCGAACAAAATGAATTTCACGATTTAAAGAATAAGGTAGATGAGATACATCGACTATTGTTAGGTAGTGAGCACGAAAAAGAAGTAGGTATTTTACACCGAATACGAAAAAACGAAGATAAGATTGATGCATTTGAGCAATGGAAAGCACGAATAACATACTTTGCTTATGGCATGATAGTTCCAGCGTCTTACGGTGTTATTGACTTTGTTAAATCAATTATTTCGGCGTTTGGCTAAATAAATTTTATTTCTTAGCCAAATAAGGTTTACAAATCTCATCAATAACTTTTTTTATGTTTTCACTTTCACATTTTGGAATTACTTTTGTTCCTAAAACAACCGTTTCTACGGTGTATTTAAGCGGTCTTTTTGCGTTTGCTCTGTAACCGCCTCTGTTTTCTTTTTTATATTCTAAAATGGACATCTTGTTTTATCTTTTCGTTTATTTTCTGCTTCAATTAATTTCGGTAAATCACGTTCTGTTTTTTCTCTAAATGCTTTGCGAATAAATGAACTTAAATTTATTCTGTTTTTTTTTAATTCAGCAAATAATATCATATCATTTTGCGTGAATCTAAACCTTTGTATATGTGTTAGTTTACTCATTTTTGTCCTACATTTTGTGCGCATATAAACAAGTTAGTGGCAATACTCAGAAGCCCTCCGAACAGCGACATCGTAATATTGTTTTTCCTTTTCTATTCCT
>CALLKF010000158.1 GCA_938008535.1 uncultured Saprospirales bacterium
TTGTCAAACAACACAAATTTATACTCATATAGATATAGATTTCTTAAAAAAACAACATCAAATATTACAAAATTCCCACTTAAAACCATAAGCTGTTTTATTTCCATATTTATTTTTAGCAACATTGGATATTAATGTGTTGCTAAATGAATTTTCTTTACTTGCAATATTTATAGATTCATATTGTTTTATAATTTCACCTGAAATAGTTTTTTGGACAATAGGTTTAGACTTTTTGTTTAATAACCCCTTCAGACCAACTACTACTCTACCTAATTCCCTAAAAGAATGTAATCCATTTTCAGATGGAGTAACCCATTCTAAATTTTCCAATCTATTGTCTTTCTTAATTCCGTTAATATGATTTACTTGCGATTTATTTTCAGGATTTGCAATAAATGCAATCGCAACTAATCGGTGTATATGAGGGTATTTAAGGGAATTATTTTTACATAAACATACAAAACAATACCCATTTTCTTTTGTTTTAATAACTAAAGTTCTGTCTTTTAAACACCTTGCAGAACCATTAATTCTTTTTATGTTTCCTAAGTTGCTTACTTGGTACAAACCCTCGTAACCAGTAATGTCTTTCCATATTTCCATATATAAATATACAAAAATAATGGTAAAAAAATAGAGAAAAATAAAATAATCTACGGTTTACACCTAACCGTTACACTACCAGTCGTTTTATACAAGCCACCACTAGGAAATGCTGTGTCGGCTACTGCTGCTGCATCATTTGCATAAATAGGTAAATTTGGTGCTACAATGATAGCTGAATTAAGCCAAACTCGATCCGTTTCTCCTTCTTGGTATATAGCATAACGTACTGTTGGAACAATCCAACTACTTGGAATTCCATTTACTTGTGTTAAGTCTGAAATAGCCAAAGAAACATATCGGTAAACAGTATAAGGAACCGAATTTGCACCTTTGTAGATAGGATTTAATGTAAGGTTTCTCATTGATGTAATATGTCCACCTGTTGAACTTTGTCCATCATAAGTTAGATCCAAATTAGCAACGTCACCATAACCGATTATACTTGTATCACCTGTTTTTAGGATTATAGCAGAATTACTCATCGTTAATTTATGTTTTACATCGTGTCCATGTAAAGCGTTTTGTAATGTAATTAAATTAAACGTTCCGTTGCTTACAGTACTAGTTTTATTGGCACTTAATCCTGTTGAAAATGTAGAAAAATCTGAATTTTGAGTATAGTTTTTTATCTGACTTAACTCAAATAAATTATGGTATGTTGTTGGGTCGTTCTGTGTTAACCGAAAAATATACGAGTTCATATTAAACTCTTTGTTTCCTGTAATAGTAGTATTCTCGGTAAATGTTCCGCCTAATTTTAATGGCTTATAAGATTGTCCATTGCCAGATATTCCGTTTAGTGCAGTAACAGCCACCGA
The DNA here is from genome assembly GCA_938008535.1 of uncultured Saprospirales bacterium. GTDB lineage: Bacteria > Bacteroidota > Bacteroidia > Chitinophagales > JADIYW01 > JADJSS01. The sequence continues at coordinate 1,428 of CALLKF010000158.1, forward strand.
ATCATCCATTACTTTTAAATTAAACGTGTTTACACGCGTTATTGGATTTGTAGCTATTGAAATACGAACTGATGAATCACTACTAATAACAGATGTATTATAAAATTGCCCTAATGCATCAACTATGCTATCTATTCTATTTTGAATACTATCTATTTGTGCAAACGCTGAACTATCATTTACTTTTAATGAGTCTATGGTAGTTTTTAATTGGCATAACCTATTATTTATTCCTTGCAGGTGTCCATTTAATGTATTTGCTGTTGGTGTGTAACAAGTCGGTTTAATACCATCATAGTATTTGACTTCTGATGTATAGCCATTAAACTTTACACTTGGACTTGCACCTGCTCCTGGTGCAGTAATACCATTTGGACAATTTAAACATTGTGCGCTTATGGCAGTAGTGTATATAAAAGCTAAAATAAATAATAATCGTTTCATAGTTTCTAATTTGGAATAGTTAAGTCTATTTTTAAATCAATCAAGCATTGTAACCTATTGTACAAGTTGGTTACATCTTGTTCATCCAATATTCCTTCTGCTTGTAAAGTGGATATTTCCAATAATCTAACTTTTGCCATTCTATCACGCAAACATTGTTGTTTGCCAGCGCAAAAGTTATTTAAACATTTAACTGAATCGGCATAAAATCTATGCACCCATTCGAGAATAACTTCTCTTTGTTGTTGTATAGTAGGTTGTGTTCCCATTTTATCCGCAGCATCCTTTATTTGCTAAAGCACATTCTTTATTTAATCGCTCAATTGCTTTGTCTGCACTCAACATATCGTTTTGTGCAACCAAATCTTTTATACCTTCAAATTGAGCCGACATACAGTATAATTGTTCAATGTTTTCTTTGTTTTCACAACCACATCTACAATTAAACGTCTTTTTAGTAAAGTTCGCCTTGCAGATACAGAACCTTTCAGTAACAAGTTCATCTTTTACCAATTGGTCAGGTTCGGCAACTGGTGGTGGCGCATCTTCTGCAGGTGTAACCGACATAGTTATTTTATACCAACCATCATGCGGTGTAGTTACAAGTATCTGTTCTACTATTGCAGCATCATAGTTAGGTGTAATGTCAGATGGCGGATCGGTACGCATATCTTCTACTAAAAAATTAATAAAAACATTGGCGCGCAAAGCATTAGAACCACCATAAACAGTAGTATCTTCAATTAAGATATTTTCACCACCATTTAAAACAGCGATAGTATTAGTTAACGTTAATGCCATTTGTTTTTATTAAAAATTCTAGTTGATTATTGGGTAACCTAAACACATCAATCAGTTTGTCCTTTTTGCCAGCTTTGTAAACCTTTAATAATTTACGTTCTGAATGAGCAAACAGTTTGATATTATCTTTTTTAAACTTAATCTCACAACAACAAGCACCTGTAAATTCCCAGCCATCCGCAATTGGGTTGAAAGGCAACGTTTCATTAAATAATTCGTCGTTCTTTTTTTTTATGGCTGTGAATGTTGACATTATGATTTGCTTAACTTGTCTTTAATAAGAGATAAAAGATTGTTTTTTCCTTGTTTTGTTGTGTCCATTAAGTTTGTGACAGCAGCATTAAAGTCATTTCCAACTACTTCATCTTCAAATAAGATTGAACCAGCTTTTACAGTCACTACTTTTTTAAGTACAGCACGTTTTAAGAACGCACTTAAAATAGTTTCTTCTTTCAAATCTGCAGTATAAAATTTGTTCTTTTTTAATGGCTCTTTGAAATAAGACAAGAACTGGTCTGGCTTGTTGTCTTTAAGTGAGAATAATCTCGAATTAGCATCATCTTTTGGATAACCTAAAATAACTGCCAAATCTTCAATTGCTTCATCACTCATGTTGATATAAATAGAATCTACAATTTTGCGTTTTTCAATTTCTGTTTTTTTAGCTTCTTGTTCCTTAGAAATATCTTTAAATATTACTTTCGGATTTTTGCATTTTTTTAAAGTAGAATCTACCAACTCGTGATAGCATAATCCTTCAATAAATGCTGTTTCGTCTGCTGGTACGCGTAAAATACGAGAACCTGCCTTGTCAGAAAATTCTACTGCACCTACTGGTGTTCCATCATTCCATCTAACTACCTTGTCAGATTTTTCAGGATCAGCTATGCCAGCTTTTTTTGCTTGCTCCGTTGTAGTAAACAACATACGACCGTTTTTATCGCGTAAGTGTTTAGTTTTAAAGAAACCAGCTTGTAATTGAAATTCAACAAAATTTGCGTTTTCCATTTGATGTTTTTTTTGATTAAGTATAAAAATAATTTTGGGTTGTGTATTCACAACCCAAAATTTTATTCAATTTATTAAACTAAGTAGTGAATACCATGAGAGTTTCTGTAAGTCAACTTCAAGATGTATGAAGATGAAAGAATCTCTGTAAAGCAACGTTTTTTCTGTGAAATTACAGCACCGTTCTTAGCAGAACCAATACCATCAATTTTAGATACAAAGTTGTTTTCAACGTTTCCATTGTACAATTTTCTGTACAATAAATCAATTCCACGACCTCTATCGTTTGTACCGATATTTATGTAAAGTGCCATTGTTTGCGTATCAGGTACACCAGCTAAATTAGCAACACCTGGTTCGTCAAACGCTGCACATGCCATAAAGTTGTAGATTGCTCCGTTAAATTTGTATTGAACTAATTCTAAACCGAAAGAACCTTCTTTGTCAACTTTAAAGTAACGTGATTCAGAGTTTGAGTTAACAACGTATTGTTTCATTGCTTTTGTAGCAGCAGCCATGTATTTGTAACCACAAAGTACCCAATATTCATTGTATGAATAATCAGCACCAGCGTAACGCATAGTTGCAGCAAAGTCGATAATATCATCTTCTGTTACAGCCAACGCATCTGAAATCACAGTTCCTTGTGCGAATACAGTTGGAACTAAACCTACACCAGATGTACCGTTTGTGATAGCAGTAGTGTTACCGTTACCCCAAAGGATATTACCTTGTTTCAAACCGTTGTGTTCGTCACGTTTTAATACTTGGTTTTTGTTGTACCAATAGCCACCTTCAATCCAAACATTGTCGCTTGTTTCATCTACACAGTAATCTGCAGTAGTTTCTTGAATTGTTTGGATAGCAGATACTTTTGTTGGCGTAAAGTAACGACCTGCTGGTGCATCGCTACATTTTGCAACAAAAGAACCTGAAAGGTACAATGTTCCGTTTGTAGTAACATCACTATTTTCGATAGTCGAACCATCTAATGTTTCAACTGTAATTGTTTGTGGACTTGTACTTGGAACCGCAGTTACTTGTACTTGTAATCCAGATGGTAATGAGATAACATCTGATGGAATAAAGAAACGTTCTGTTTCATTTAAAACGATGTCCGCTGTATTGGTAGTGATGGTTGCAGATGCAATTGTTTGGTTTTTCTTCCAATAGCCAATCTCTGTCCAATAGATTGTGTCATTTGTGTACGTTCCGCCTGAACCAATTTTATTCAATACGTCAGTAACCATGTAACGTTTACAAAGTTCTTTCAGAATGGGATCCCACTCTGGTTTGATAATGTCTTGACTGAAAATATTGCTTTCGTCAAAGAAACCGACAGCAGTTTTTACCGATGCTGGTTGTTTAGGGTTTGGGATATTAATATCTGCCATTGTTTAAATTTTTAATGTTGTTTTTAAATTAATTGTAATGCTCTTGCTCCTTTGCTTTCTTAATTCCTTCAAGTATTACTTTTGCTACACTTTTTTCGTTATTGCTACTAGCAGACGATAAAGCTGCTTCGTGCGTAGGAATATTATGCAGGTTGTTAAAAACCTTTTTCCCACCATTTGTTTCCGCTTGGTTTACTTTGGTTTTTAGTTCGGAAGCTAGTCGTGGTCTGCTTAATAATCTTTGTGCATTTTCTACCCACTCTTTAGTCGGTAGTCCATTTTTGTCCAAAGGAAAATGTTTCCTTAAAAAATCATTAGGGTTAGATAGGTTTGTTGCAAGCATTTTTTTGTCGCTTTCATTCACCTGAATAGAGTCGACTGCTTTTAATTCACCTATATACGACTGAACTTTCTGATTGAACTGTTGAGTTCTTAATTCCACGCTTTTTACCATTTCAACCTCCTGTTGAATTGATTGTTGTAACGATTCATTTAACTCGCCTATCCAATTATTTTTTATTTTATTACCTTCGATTTTTAAATCAATGGCATTTTTAGTTGATAAATATTCTTCAATTTCTTCATCTTCTAAACCATGCGTAGCTTTTAAATCATACTTAACTGCTTCAATTGGATCGTATGCTTTTAATTGCTCAATGTTATTTTTTATGGTTGTTTGTGCATGTTTAGTATCTAAAAAGTTCTTTTCGTCAGAACCACCATTTTTCAAATAATCATTTAATGCTTTTACTGTATCGTTAGCAAATACGCTTTCTGATGCCTGTTTAATTGTTTCAATATACTTTTTGGCATCTTCCTTAGTTTTTACTTCTTCGCCAAATATTTCAGTATAATCTACTGTTGGCGTGTCCATTACTGGTGTATCTTCTAAAAAAACAATATCTTCTTCTTTCTTTTCTTCTAATGTAAGTTGTTCTATTTTCTGTTCATCCGTTTCTTCACTTTGTTGTCCAACCTCTTGCGTAGTTTCTGCTTCTTGTTGCTCAACTTCTTGCTCAACTTGTTCTACCGCAGGAATTGGGTACTCTACTCCTTCATTTTCAATAAAATTTTCCATACTTATTTTTTAATTATTTTGTTTAATTTCTTTACAATCTGTGCTTGTCGTTTTTCTTCTGCTTTGTATTCATTAGAAAATACTTTGTCCGATTCTCTTATTTCATTCACTTGTTTAGAAAACCTATTTAATTCCAATTTCACCTCATTAAAATATACCGTTCCATCATTACCTCGCCTACCTTCATTTAAAACAATAGATGGTTGCGATTCGGTATTTTTCAATTCAATAGGTTCTCTTGATATTTGCTCGGTGTCAAAAGATGCAATACCATCTGACATTAAACTTGCAAATAATTCTATATCCTTGTCGTTCATCTACACAAACTTATATTTTTGATTTTATACCTAAAATTCACCTAATATTGTCGCCAATTTGCACCTAATGGCATTTGTGGTAAATACTGTGGCTGAATTGGTTGGTCTACTATCTCTGGTTGCACTATTACTCCACCTACTGGCATCTTATCTTCCATTTCATATTTAGCTGCTAGCTTTGGGTAATTGGTAGCAAATACTTTTTTCTCTGCTGGTGACATTGACGCATATCTTGCTTTATAGCCACTCATAATATTTTTTGTGCCTTGCAAAATTGGCGCATTTGCAACACCATTATTTAATGCACCCATTACATTTGTCATACCTGTATTAGTAAGGTCGGCTGCGTATTTTCTTGCACCAACAAATTCAGGATAGTCAATTTTATTAAATTCATTCAATCTGTCTTCATACAAATCTCTATCCTCGCTCATTTTATCGTTTATAAGACTTCCTAACTGTGCGCGGTTTTTATAAAGGTCTGCTTGTGAGTCTGACGCTAGTTTTCTTACTGCATCATTTGACTTCATGTAATTGTTTTGTGCGTTTTGCGAGTAAGCTGTTATATCGCCACCACTACCTACTCTTGCCATTTCATTAGCTAATTCTCTATTGGTAGTCATTGCGCGTATTGCTTCCTCTTTTATTTTAGGATCAACTACTTCACTATTCACACTTGCCTTTGCAAGCATTGTAGCTAATTGTTGGTTTGGCAATAATTGTTCTACACGTTTAGGTGGTTTTAACTTTTTAGATAAATTATTACCTTTTATTAATTGACCTAATCCATAAGCACCACCAGCAATAGTTGGTATCATATCTGCAATACCTCTATTTCTTAGCATTTTTGTATCAGCAAGGTCTTTGCCAAGTGTTTTTGCTTCGTATTCTGCTCTTGCTTTATTTAAAGCGTCGGTTACTGCTGAATTATTTGATGTTTTTTTTAGATTACTTAAATCTGGAATATTTGATGTTCCTTTTATTTTTTGTGTTCCAATAGGTATTAATTTCTGTGATTCAGAATACTTATCGCCATATTTATCCCAAAGCGCCTTAGTTTTTGCACCAAACTTACCATCTACACCATTACCATAAACGCCATAAACACCTAAGTCTACTGTATCGCCATAGGTATCTTTTAGCCATTGTTGAAACGCTAAAACGTTGTTATATATATTAGTTTTTTTCTGCATTGTGTTTGAAATTTGTAAGTATCTCACTAAATTCGCTTAGTATTTCGCTGAATTTGTGTACAAAAACTTCGTCAGGAGTTTCTACACCTAAGAAATCAGCACACATGTTTCTTGCAACTACTTTCTTATCTTCTGCTTTCATGTACATAATTGCAGGACCCCAAGTCTTTAATGCATCACGTTCATTGCTATAATCCAATAAACCAGCTTCATCTACTGGTATTTGTATTTGACTTCTTATAAAATCCTCTGTTGGTAAGAAATATTTCATTCGTTTCAACTCTTTTAAAAGTTTCTCTTTAAAAGGAAATGTGATAATGCCTAATGAAGCAATTTCTTCACCTTGTTTTTTGAACACCCATTTGTTTCCTTTTTTTACTACCTCTGCAGGATTTAAACTTAAAGTCTTTGCCATAATTACTGATTTATCATTCCTTTATAGAAATCTGATGATTTTAAAAAATTATTTTCTTGTATTTTTTTTAACTGATAGTCTTTCAGTTTATTCATTCTGTCTTGCTCTGGATTGTCGATTACTGCTTTTGGTTTTAGGAATGTTAAAAAAGGAGCTGTTAATAACCCTAACCCTGCTAATGCCTTTTGCCCTTTTGAATAGTTTGGGTTTTTCCAAACTTCTGCAGCCCTACCTAGTGGGTCAACAAAACTTTGTACAATATTCCCACCTTTTTCACCACCTATCTGTCCACCAATACCCTCTGCTGCATTAGCCATTCCTTTAAAAGCACCTACGATTGGAACGCTATTTAATGGTGCTTTTGCTTTGTCAATTGACGCTTGTGTTTGGTCGTCAATAGAGTTGTTTTCACTCACAAACCCACCGCCACCGCCACCGCCTCCGCCACCACTAAACATTGACATAAAACCACCACCTTTACCACTATCTGATTGTCCTACTTGTGGAGTTGACACCGAAGCCATTTGCATATTTTGGTTGCTTAATGCAGACGTATTCATGTTTGGAGTACCAATTGCACGACTAGAAGCTGATGGTATATTAGACGGTATTTTAGTATTTGCCTTTAATGGCATATTCATCTTATTATTCGATGCTGTCATTGGATAATTGCCAAATCCATTACTGGTTGGTGCCATTTTTCCACTCCTAGATAATAGGAATTGAAATATGTCATTATTATTATCAAACTCGAATGCCATATTGTAAAACTATATAATTGCATTTGCACCTAAATTTTACCTAATAACCTTGTTTATTAAATTGTGCCTATGATTTACACAGGTATTGGCGATAATTTAGCGGAAATACAATACAGGGAAGACCCTTTAGCTAAGGAAATAAAACCTGATTACAATAAACTATCTATGTCCGCATGGGGTATGCCTCAATTAAACGACTTAGAACAGTTTAATCCAAAAATGGAAGATAAAGCCGATACTATACCTGATGCTTATAGTGAATATGTAAAGAATTTCAACGATTTAAAATCAACTGCACAGCAATTCTTAAAACTAGGAAAAGATATTACAAAACCGAGTTTAGAACCTGATGTTAACGCAGCGCATTTGGAATGGTTGAAAATGTACAACGATAATATCAAATTAGGCAAAGAACTTTCCCAATCAAGAGTTTATCGTGATAAATACGAGAATAATTATTTAGGAAAAGCTGGCACATGGACTAATCCAATAGGAAACGAGGTTATAAAAGGATTAGACCAATATGCTTATTCGCCTGAAACTAAATCATTAGAAGATTTAATTCGCACACGCGCATCACGTCGTGAAATGTTTATGATTAATAAAGACGTTCAGTCTGCATTAAAAGAAAATGAAGATGTTGATAGTAATTTTATTAGTAAGACAGTTAAATTTGAAAAGAAAGAATTTAATGGAACTCAATATTTCAAACCTAAAGAAGAACTTGAAATTGGAAAGATATATACAGTAGCTGATCTATTAAAAAGAAGCATAGTTTACTCTGATAATGAATCAGCTATTCTACTATATAAGATACTTGGCGATT
>CALLKF010000159.1 GCA_938008535.1 uncultured Saprospirales bacterium
CTTTTTTATCTTGTCTGCAATTCCACCGTAGCCACATGTTGATTCGTTTACCAGCAGAGCCATTTAAAGGGTCTGCAATGTGTTTTTCTGTTCTAGTTGAATGTTCTATGTCAAAGAAAATTTTCTTGAACTCAGATATGCTCTTTTGCATTGAATCTGCTTCTTGATGTTGAACAAAAATAGATTCAAGTCCGTTGTGTTGTGTGTAAATATTTTTTAATCCTCTTACAAACACTTTAAAATCTTGACCATTGAAAGTCCTATGTACAAAGTCATTTAATCTTTCTAAATCATTCTTTTTATGTGACATGATAAAGTCATATGGAGAATTACCCAATAACTTCATCATCTTTTTTGAATTACTTATTATCATATTGCGGTTTCCCCAAGCAATTGAAGCACTTAAGAATCCAGCAATTTCAATATCTTCTTTTATCGTATAAAGGTGAGGTATTTGTATAGGGTCTTTTTCAATAAAATCAATGGTGTTATACTTATCCACCATCTCATTTAAAAACTCTTTAAGTTCTGCTTTATTTAATTTCAATTTTCCTAAGGATTAATTATCTTTATAAAGGTAAAGATTACAATGTAAAAATAAGAATCATAACTGCTACCTAAATTATCCGATTAAACATGTTCAACCGTTTACAAGTTGATTTATTTTCTGGTGATGAAACATGTTTTTTTGTGCGAGCAGGAAAATCTTTTAATGAAAAAAATGATTCCTTAAAATTTGACAAACCAAGTTCTATATTTTGATTTAAAAAGAGATTTTCTAATGAATCATTTTGAGTATAATAATGTTTTAGAAACGAAATAAAATACAATAGATCAGTTGCATTAAATGTTCTATGCACAAAAGTTTCAAATGGTTTTAATTCTTTTTGCGAATGATTTAAAATAAAATCATATGGCTGATTATCCATCAATGTCATCAATTTATTACAGCTATTAATAATGGAAGTGCGGTTGCCCCAAGCCAAGGTAGCTGCAAACAAACCAGCAATTTCTATATCTTGCTTTTTAGTAAACCGATGCGGAATAGAGATCGGGTCGTCTTTTATAAAATCATTTTTGTTGTATTTATCGTGATAAAAATTTAGAATGTCTATGGTTTGATTGGAAATCATTTTATCCAATCGCATTTTTCAAATCTTCAATTAAATCATCAGCATCTTCAATACCAACACTTAAGCGTATTAAAGAATCAACCACACCTGTTTTTTTTCGTTCTTCCAACGGAATGCTGCCGTGCGTCATGCTTGCTGGATGACCAATCAACGATTCAACACCACCAAGCGATTCTGCTAATGAAAATAACTTGGTCGATGAAAGTAATTTATGTGCAGCTTCTAAACTATCATCTTTCAATGAAAATGAAACCATTGCACCAAACATTTTCATTTGTTTTTTGGCAATTTCATGTCCTTTATGTTCTGTAAAACCTGGATAATGTACATCACCAACCTTTGGATTTGACTTTAAATAAGCAGCAATTTTTTCTGCATTTTCACAAGCTCGTTGCACACGAATATGTAACGTTTTGATACCTCGCAAAATCAAAAAGCAATCTTGCGGACCAGGCACTGCACCACAAGCATTTTGCAAGAAATACAATTGCTCTGCCAATGTTTTATCTTTCACCACAACAGCACCATGAATGACATCGCTGTGTCCACCTAAATATTTTGTTGCCGAATGAACAACGATGTCTGCGCCTAAATCTAAAGGTGTTTGCAAGTATGGCGATGCAAATGTATTGTCAACACAAACCAATAAATTATGTTTTTTTGCCAACGCACAAACCGCTGCAATGTCAACAATATTCAGCATCGGATTGGTTGGTGTTTCTACCCAAATTAATTTTGTTTTTGGTGTGATGGCATTTTCAATGTTGGATAAATCTGTCATATCAACAAATGAGAAATCTAACCCAAAACGTCCGAAAACTTTGGTGAATATGCGATAGGTTCCACCATATAAATCATTACATGAAATGATATGATCGCCAGAACTAAACAGCTTTGCAATAGCATCGGTTGCAGCCAAACCACTGGCAAAACAAATTCCATGATTTCCATTTTCCAGAGCTGCCAATTGATTTTGCAACACATTGCGTGTTGGATTTTGAGTGCGTGCGTACTCAAATCCTTTGTGTACACCAGGTGCATCTTGCACATAGGTTGATGTTTGAAAAATCGGTGTCATTATAGCACCTGAAGTTGCATCTGGTTCGATGCCTGCGTGGATTACTTTTGTTGCGAATTTCATATGTTGTAAGTTATACGTTATTAAGTTATTGGTTGTTTGGTTTTAAACTGATTATACAAAAGTATCAAATAAAAAACCGCTTGCAAAGAATACAAGCGGTTTAAAATCTTATCTTAAATAAAAACTATTTCCGCTTGTTAGTTGTAACAGCAGCAGTTTGTATAGTTTTTAATTGTTTTCATAAACCAAAAGTATAAAATATTTTTATGCTTTCAAAATCATTTTTACGGTTTGCAGAAGATCGGGTTTAAAAAATCCGTTTTTAACGTACGCAAATTTTCTTCCAAAACCTGTTCGTTTTTCAATGCTGATAAATGCATCGATAGTTTGTAAATCTTTTTTATTGAGTTTGTCTTTATAATTATTTCTAAAATCTTTTGCCTGTTCGATTCTTAAATTCAACCAATATTTATGCTGTGTTTTCGTTACTGCATTCTTTATTTTTTTTATCATTTTTTGTGCAAACGATAATTTTATTCTGAAAGAAGTGTTGTTGGCATGATTGCGCAATAATATTAGTTGTTGATCTATTGCTTTAAATTTTCCGAAAGCTGCAATAAGTAAAGCAATCCAATGATCATGATAAATTGCATGCTTTCCAATTGGACAAGCCAGTTTTGCCAATGCTTGATTTATCATCATGGTGCAACCAAAAGGAATATTATACACCAACAATCTGTTGAACGTAAAATATTCTTCGTACGTTTTATGTACTTTCCACATTGATTGATGTATAATTTCATCTTGTTCGTTGATGACAGTCATGTCGCTGTATACCATACAAGGAACTGTATTGTTGCCATTTTCCAGTTTTTGTATTTCTTTGATAGAAACTTCGAGTTTATTTTTTAACCATACATCATCCTGGTCACAGAAGCAAAGATATTCTGCATTGGTTGACTGCATAAGAATATTGAAATTTTGAGCCACGCCAATATTTCCTAAGTCATCTTCAATAATTCTGATAATAACTTCAGGAAATTTATTTTGATACTCTTTTAAGATTTTTTTTGTGGAATCTGTTGAGCCATCATCACGAACCAGAATTCTAAAATTGCGTATAGTTTGTGCTAATAAACTGTCTAATTGTTGCGCTAAAAATTGTTCGCCGTTATACGTCGCCAAAAGAATATCTATCGTAAATTTTGAGTCGCTCATTTCGTTTATAAGTTATCGTATCCGAGTTGCTGCATTAATTTTTTTTCTTTTAAATCCTGATAGATTTTATAATAATTTGAATTGTTTACAAATGCATATGCTCTTTCTTTTTTAATGTCGCGCGTTTCCGTTTTTATTTTTTCATCGCTTATTGCTAAACCAGAAAAATGAGCTAATTGTTTCAGTTTTTCAAAAGGATTCGCTAAAAAATCTTCATATTTAATTTCTAAATAATCTGGAAATTTGCTTTTCAAAGATATTGCTTTGTCAACATATTCTTGCCATAAATCATAACCGTCTTCGATAGTATTGATACGAAAATTGCGATGAAAATTATTGCTGATTAAAAATTCACGTTTCAGTTTTTTCTTCCAAGTCCATTTAAAATTATTGTATTTGATCAAATCGCGTTCTAAATAACTCGAAGCTACGTCAATTGGATTTCTGTAAATATGTATGATTTTTGGATTCGGAAAAATGTGTTTCCAAAAATCAATGGTAAACGTATTTTTTGGGTCTTTCCAACCAAAAGGAATTTTTAGGTCTTTAATATTTTTATAATTGGATGATAAATTGCCTAAATATTTTTTTCGTTTATTAGATTGCAAAAAATGTTCAATCGATTCAAAAATTACTTTATCACAAGATGGATTTCGGTAACGCATATTGTGCGGTTTTTCTGCTGTTGCTGTATGTAAATCAAAAATCCAATTATTAATTTCCCAGAAAAAAAGTGATTCGTGGTTGATTTCTTTTTCTGCACCAACAAACAAGCCGAGATTTTCGAGCATTTTAGTAATCATCGTGGTGCCACTTCGATGCATTCCTAAAATTATGATTGGCTGTTGATTCATTTTACGAATTTACGTTAACTTTGGAAAAGTTTTTATGTTAGAAATTTTATACGAAGATAATCATATTATTGCGGTGAACAAACGCAGCGGCGACATTGTGCAGGCAGATGAAACTGGCGACAAACCGCTTGGCGATTTTGTAAAAGATTATATTAAAGAAAATTATCAAAAACCTGGTGAGGTTTTTTTAGGTGTGGTGCATCGCATTGATAGACCTGTTTCTGGTGTGGTGTTGTTTGCTAGAACCAGTAAAAGTTTGACAAGATTAAACGCACTTTTTCAAACTAAAGAAATTCAGAAGACGTATTGGTGCGTAGTAAAAAATAAACCGAAAGAAGATGCTGGAACTTTGATTCATTATCATATAAAAGATTCAGTTTCGCGAAAAGCAAAGTTGTTTGATAAAGAAGTGGCACATTCTAAAAAATGTGTGTTGCATTATAAATTATTGGCAAGTTCTGATAATTATCATTTGTTAGAAGTGCAATTAGAAACTGGCAGATTTCATCAAATTCGAGCGCAGTTGGCAAAAATTGGTTCGCCTATAAAAGGTGATATAAAATATGGTTTTGATAGACCAAACGAGAATACAAGAAGCATTCATTTACATGCACGACAAATAGAGTTTTTGCATCCTGTAAAAAATGAAAAAGTGGAGATTGTTGCGCCAGTTCCTGACGAAGTAATTTGGAAGTTTTTTGAAGAAAAAATAGGTTAATTTCGTTGTCGCAATGCTTCAAATAAAATGATTGCTGCTGTATTAGATACATTCAATGAATCGTTTTGACCACGCATTGGAATAATGATATTTTGTAAAGAATTATTTTCCCAAAAAATATCTACACCAACGGCTTCTGTACCTAATACAAAAGCCGTTGGTTTTTTATAATCACATTCTAAATAATTTTTTGATGCTTTTAATGAGGTTGTAAAAATTGAAATCTTATTTTCTTGTAAAAAATTTAAACAATCTTCTTTGCTACAAACCGCAATTTGTTTTGTAAATACACAGCCAACACTGGAACGAATTACGTTTGGATTATACACGTCTGTTTTTGTATCACAGCAAATAACTGCAGTAATATTTGCTGCATCTGCAACACGCAACAACGCACCCAAATTGCCTGGTTTTTCAATGCCATCAACCACTAAAAAAATAGGATTTTCGTCTTGTTTTATTTCATTTAATTGATGTGTTTTTTGCTTTGCAATAGCCACTACTTTTGACGTATTTCCACGATAGGAAATCTTATCAAATACTTCTTCGGAAATTTCTATGATTTCTTCATTAGTAAGTTCATCGAAGTTCAATCCAAAACCCTTGCGAAATAAAATTGTTTCCACTTCAAAACCATTTGCAATCGCCATTTGTGTTTCTTTCCAACCATCAATTACAAAAATATTTTCTTCTTTGCGTAACTTCGATTTTTCTTGCAGTAACAAGATTTTTTTTATTAATGGATTTGATGTAGCCGAAATTTCTTTCATGTAACAAAAATGAACAAATATTTTTATTATTCGTGTAATTTGATGTAATTAGTATTCAAAATTTTTACAAAATGGCTAAGGAAAAAATACGTTGTGGCTGGTGCGTTGGCAAACCTTTATATGAACAATATCACGACGAAGAATGGGGCACACCTGTTCGTGACGATCAAAAGCAGTTTGAGTTTTTAGTGTTGGAAAGTGCACAAGCTGGTTTAAGTTGGTGGACGATTTTGCAACGTAGAGAAAATTACCGAAAAGCATTTGCCAATTTTGATTATAAAAAAGTAGCTAAATTTTCGCAAGCCAGAATTGAAGAATTGATATTAGATGCAAGCATTATTCGCAACAGAATGAAAATTGAAGCAACCGTAAACAATGCGCAACGATTTTTAGAAGTGCAAAAAGAGTTTGGAACTTTTAGTAATTATATTTGGAGTTTTGTTGGAGGAAAACCAATAGTAAATAATCATTTAAGCTTAAGCACTGTGCCTGCAACCACAGCAGAATCGGATGCTTTGGCGAAAGACATGAAAAAACGAGGTTTTAAATTTTTAGGTTCAACAACATTGTATGCACATATGCAAGCAACAGGTTTGGTGAATGATCATGTGCTGGATTGTCATCGATATAGAGCGTGTAAATAATTACTTTCGCTGAAATTCTTCTTTCGATAAACCGTAACAATAAGTATCTACAACCTGATTGTCGTAAGTAGTATAATCTTGGTAGAATGCACCTTCATATTTTAAACCAGCTTTTTCCACTACTTTTTGCGATGCAATATTTGTTGTTACGATGCGTGCAAAAATGCGGTTGAAATTAATTTTTTCAAATCCGATTCTTAATAAATTTATCATAGCTTCTGTAACTAATCCTTTATTCTCAAAGTTTGCATCTATAAAATAAGCGAGTTCACATTGGTTCTTTTTCCAGTCAATATCTTTTAAATTAAAGTGTCCGATAAGTTGTTGAGTAGATTTATCAAACAACATAAAACCATACGCTTTATTATTATTCCAATCAAATATTTTTTGTTGGACATAATCTTTGGTAGCAATTTCTGTTTCGGTAGCACGCAACAAAAGCGGAAAACTATGCACCAATCGTAGTTTGTTTTTTTGTATCAAATGATAAACGTCGTTGTATAATTTTATATCATACGGTTTTAGAAACAAGCGTTCTGTTTCCAATATACTTCGTTGAAATTTTATCATCGTATAAAAATACATTTTAAATTCAGCTTACGAAATAAAATCGTTTTGTTTGATTTCAATCTGTTTATTTCAAGATATACTTTTATCTTTATTTAATTTTTATGAAAAAAATTACACTCATACTTATCTTTGGTTGTTTACATTTGTTTCTATTTGCTAAAGAAAAACATGTTTCTAAACCAAAAAAATATCATCCAGTTTATTCTTATCCATCTAAATTAGGTTTTGATGTGGACTTGCAAATTGGAAAAGTTTGGAAGCACACAACTAATTTTCGTCCAACTATAAACGGACCCAGTTATTGTGGTGAAGTCAATATTTTCAAGCAGACAGACGGAAGCAAAGATTGGCAACGCAAGCTGCATTATCCAGAAATTGGTGGTGGTTTTTGGTTTGCTGTTCATCATGATAGAGATACCATTGGCAATGCATTTGCTGCTTATATTTATTGGAAATATTCGTTGGTGCGCTCCAAAGTTGTTGACTTCAATATGAAAATGGGAATTGGTTTAGCATATTCTACCAAAAAATTTATTAAAGGCAGCAATGAAGTACACAACGCAATTGGTGCGCATTTAAATGCGTATGTTCAATTACGTTTTGGACTGGAATGGAAAATTGCAAAACCGTTGCGCCTAGTCACAGCTTTTACTTACAATCATTATTCTGATGGTGCTGTGAAATTGCCGAATTTAGGTATCAATACGATGACAGCTACACTTGGTTTAATCTATTATCCATCTATTGAAAAATATAAATTAGAATTGAACAAAGATTCGATTCCAAAACCAAAACATAAAAATGAAATCTTTGCAAAATCTACGGTTGGTTTTTTAGATGTGCAAAATAATTTGATTCCTGAAAAAACGTATTTAATGCAATCGACAACAATTGGTTATTCGCGCTATTTAAATATTACCAATAAATTGAGTATGGGTACGACTTTAGAATTTAATTTCGGTGAACCGCATATTTATGTAAATACGTTAGAAACAAAAAGTGTTTTAATTAAAAAAGCAGCTACAGATTTAAGTGTGTTTATTGGTGATGAAATTATGATTGGAAAAGTTGGATTTTATTTTCAGCTTGGTGCTTATTTATACCATACTTATAGAATGCCGTTGCCAGTTACCTTTCGTTTAGGTGCCAACTTATATGGATCTACTAAACTAGGTAAGAAAAAACGAGGTGCTATATTTGGAACTGGTGGTTTGAAAGCACATGGTGCAACAGCACAATTAATAGAACTTGGTGCTGGTGGTGCATGGAAGTTTTAGATTTATTTATTGCCAAATAATTTTCATGTCTTTTTTACTTTGCCATTTTAGGAAGTCATCTTCGTATTTTTTTTCTAAAATATTTCGCTTTACTTTCATGGTTGGTGTAATTAAATTATTTTCTACAGTCCAGCTTTCATGCATTATTACAAACTTAGCAATGCGTTCGTGGTTATCTAATGATGCATTTACTTCGGCTAATGTTTGAAGTAAATCTTGCTCTAAGATTGTTTTATCTAATTCATTATTTTCTTCCAATACAACCAAAGCCATTGGTTGTTTTAAATTACTACCAACTACACAAATCTGCGCAATGTGTTGGTTTTTTGACAATTCTAATTCAATTGGTGCTGGTGCTACATATTTTCCTTTGTCGGTTTTAAATAATTCTTTAATGCGACCTGTAATTTTTAAATAACCTTCTTCGTCAATCTCACCCATATCACCAGTGCGCAAAAATTTATCTTTCGTAATGGCTTCTTTTGTTTTTTCTGGTTCTTTGTAATAACCTAACATTGTACAGTCACTTTTTACTAAAATTTCGCCTTCGTCCGAAATTTTGCACTCAACTTCAGGCATTGTGATACCAACGCTTCCAACCTTGCGCATGCCTGGACGATTGCCATGTGAGTACGCACAATTTTCACTCATTCCATATGCTTCGTAAATTTCAATACCTAGTTTTTCGTACCAATTAATTAATGCAACAGGAATTGGTGCTGCACCGCTGATGATAAATTTCGCTGCAGACAAACCAGCATTTTCTTTTATCTTTTTCTTGATTAAATCCGATAAATATGGAATCGATAAAAGCGTGTCTAATCTTTTTTGTGGTAAGCGTTGCAAAATTTTTGCCTGCATGCGTGTCCAGATTAATGGCACTGCGAGAAAAACGGTTGGTTGTGTATCGCGCAAATTTTCAGGCATTTTTTCTATCGATTCTGCAATGGAAATTGGTGCGCCTGCATACAAGCCACCCATTTCTACCAACATTCTTTCTGCAATATGTGAAAGTGGTAAGAACGATAAAAAGCGTTCGTTATCGCTCAACAAACCTAAATTATTTATTTCTTCTAATAATGCTGTTGCAGCAAAAGCAAATGCTTTGTAGTGATGCATCACACCTTTTGGCATTCCTGTAGTGCCTGAGGTATAAATGATGGTTACTAAATCTTCGAGTTTTGGAATATAATTTTTAGTAATTGGCTTTTGTGTTTCGATAATATCATTCCAGTTTTCGCAAGTAGCTTTTTCCCAGAATGGAAAATGTATTTTTTTAATTTCTTTAGAAACAACATCTTTTTGTTCGTTCCATTTAGATGTTTTACCAACAAACAAAACTTTTGATTCGCTGTGTTCTAAACAATATTTTATAACATCAGCTTGCAGCGTTGGATATAACGGTACAGAAACATGACCGCTCATCATGATGGCTAAATCAGCAATAATCCAGTGTGCACAATTTTCAGATAAGATTGCAATTTTGCTATGTGCTGGTAATTTTAAGGATTGAATATAAGCAGCCATTTTTCGAGCTTCGTTGCCAACGCGTTTCCAACTAAAGTGTATCCATTGTGAGTTTTGCGATTGTCGCAAAAATGTTTGGTTACTTTTTTCTAGTTCAAATTGGTAAAATTTTTCTAAAGGTGTAATGAGTTGCATATCTATATTCAATAAGAAATAAATATAGTAAAAGACTTGGTGAATTTTTTACTATTTGCAAAGTCTTTATACAAAAACCATCGTGCCACGTTTTTCAAAGAAATTTTTTCTTATCCAAAGATAATCTAGTAGAAAAAATGAAGATATGTATTGAAAATCAATAGATTTTCAATTAAAAGTATCACTTCATAACAAAACAAACCATAAAAATTAAACTTTCAGTAATAATTGAAAGAAATGTATAACACAAAATAGACAATTCCATAAAAAAGTTGTGTCAATTGCTTGTTTTTTAGCTAACATAGAATCAAAAATAAAGTTTCAATTTTGTTTGAAAGTTTTGAACTAATAAAAACAATAACAAAATTCTATAACAATTAAATTTTATCAACATGCAAAAATCAATTTTAATCGCAGCTACAATCTTCGCAAGCATTGCTTCTTATGCGAACGATAATCTTACAACAGAAACTGCTGTAACAACGACTACAACAGAAACTGCTGCAACAACAACTACAACAGAAGCAATAGCAGCAACCAAAAATCCAGCACCTTCTTCGTTTGGTGAGCAAGATGATAACTATTATTATGAACGTAGAATTTCAGCTATTACGGAAATTGGAACTACGTTTTTGTATGACAAAGCATTTTTTAATATCTATCAGGCAGTTGGTGCACGTGTGAATCCATATTTATTTGTTGGTGGTGGCCTAGGTGTGCAAGTTCGTGCTAATCAACAATATCAATTCCAATTATTGGCTGATGTACGTGCCAATGTTTTAGATAAACGTGTTACACCAGTTTTTATGATGCAAGTTGGTTATAACAGATGTGGTGCAGAAACGATATACAACAAAGAGAAACAATCATTGAAACCAGAACAATTGAATTTAAATTTAGGAACAGGAATTTTGGTAAAAGCAACAGATAAAGCTTCGTTTACGCTTAACGGTGGTTATTCATTGTTTTCAGATTTCAGTAAAAACATGCATGGCGGTTTTGTGAAAATCGGTTATGTATTCTAATAAATTTTGATTGATTATAAAATCCAATAAAGGTGAGTTGTAGTTGTAATTATGGAATTTTTAGGATAATAAGAATTTCATAATTACACAGCTTCCACCATCTCTAAAATTAACTTCATCAGCAAGTTGTTTCATTAAATAAACACCACGACCATCTGGCTGTTCTCTAAATTCTGGTGAAGTTGGATCTGGTAATTTATCAGGTGTAAATCCTTTTCCTTGATCTTTAATAGATACTTTTAGTGTGCCTTCGCAACTAAAAGCTTGAATTTCCACTGATTTTTTTGCGTCTAAATTATTACCATGTTCAATAGCGTTCGTTACTGCTTCTACAGAAGCCAGCAACATGTTTCCATATTGTTCGTCGTTGATACTTAATTGTACACGTAACGAATCCATCAAGTTTTCGACTTTAGAAATATTTTCAAGACGTGAGCCGATTTTTAATTTTGCGATTTCTACCATTCCCGATTTTGATTTAAACATACTTTTTGTTCTTTTTTTGATAGCTATAGAACACGTGATTATTGAATGGAGTTTTTATGTTAAAACGAGTTTAATTTAAAGAACTACTAATCTATATACGCAAGTTTAAACAATTAGTTAACAAGTCGCAAGTATTTTTCTACTAAATTTTTATAAAAAGGAGTTAAATTAGGTGGAACTTGTTTAAATAGTTCTAAACTTGCCTTTCTTTTTTGTATATAATCTTCTAAAGATGCTGGTAGTTTCCGTGGAATTTCAATTGCGCTCTTAGATTGTCGCTTCTCGTCTTCTTCTTGTTCGCGCTGTGCTTTATCAAACTCTAAAAGTCTGGTTTCTATCTCTTTATGTCGTTTTAATGTTTCTTGAGATAATTTTTTCGTCACCAAATCTTTTTCTACATCATCCATTTTTTGCATTAAATCGTCAATACCACTGGCATCTTTGTCTTTCTGGCTCATTTTTTCTTTCATCTTTCTTAATGCTTCACGCACAGCTGCTTGCTTTTGTACTGCATCGGCAAAATCTTTTCCCATTTTTTTCGGATCTTTTCCTTGCTGCATACCATCTTGCATTTGTTTCAGTTGGTCGCCTAATCCTTTTTGCATATCGCCTGGTTTTGGAGTTGGTTTTTTGCCTTTTCCTTTTCCACCTGGTTTGTTACAGCTTCCATCGCCTGGTTGAT